>NZ_JBHLWH010000019.1:0-161460 GCF_042433045.1 Citricoccus parietis
CCGCGTCCACGTCTGGAACGACGTGCCTTGCCACCTGTGCGTTACACCACTCTATGGGGCACTACTTGTCGAGAGTGGAGCTATTCGAACGTATCCGACGAGTCCGGCGGGATGAAGACATGTCGATCCGGGCCTTGGCGGAGAAGTACAAGGTGCATCGGTGCACGGTGCGCCAGGCATTGGCTGATGCGATGCCGCCGCCGCGCAAGGCCCCCGTGAGGGCCGCCCCGGTGCAGGGCCCGTACGCGGAGACGGTGCGGGGCTGGCTGGTCGCAGACCAGGACGCCCCGCGCAAGCAACGCCATACGGCACGGCGGGTGTGGCAGCGACTGGTCGAGGAGGAAGGCGCTGAGGTGGCCGAGCCGAGCGTGCGGGCGTTGGTCGCTCTGCGCCGTCAGATCGGGGACTAGTCCGTGCAGGTGAAGGTCCCGCAGACCCATGTCCCGGCCGCCGAGGCCGAAGTCGACTTCGGCGAGTTTCAGGCGAAGATCGCCGGGGTGATGGTGATGCTGTGGATGTTCATCCTGCGCCTGTCGCACTCGGGCAAGGCCGTGCACATCGCCTACGCCAATCAGGCCCAGGAGTCCTTCCTCGATGGGCACATTCAGGCCTTCGAGCGGCTGGGCGGGGTGCCGACCGGGATGATCCGGTATGACAACCTGACCCAGCGGTGATCCGGTGCGCGCTGGGCCGGGAGCGGGAGGAGAACCCGCGGTTCATCGCACTGCGGTCGCATTACGGGTTCGACAGCTTCTTCTGTATCCCGGGGATCGACGGGGCCCACGAGAAGGGCGGGGTCGAGGGTGAGGTCGGCTGGTTCCGCCGTCGTCACCTGGTCCCGGTACCGGACTTCGCCTCCTTGGCCGAGCTGAGCCGGCGCCGACCCCGACCCCGGCCCGAGGCCAAGACACCGAGGCAGCGGCGGCGGGAACCGCACTGGCCGCGCTGGAGGCATTGCCGGTCAAGGGTCGGGCCCCGAAGACCGGATACGAGCGGGAGGAGTTCGGCCAGGCCTGGGCCGACACCGACCGCAACGGCTGCGACACCCGCAACGACATCCTGTCCCGCGACCTGGCCGGCGAGGCCTCACGCGCGTACGAGATCACCCCACGCTCCACCCAGCCCCCCACCGCTAGCCGAGAAAGACCCAGGCGCCGCCGTCACAAGTGCTTGCTCCCGCGCAGGCGGGGACGGATCCGCAGTTCAGCAGCTGCAAGAAGGCCAAGGCCGCCGGCTACGGGCCCTACGTCGCCGGAACCGACCCCGAATACCGCTGGTACCGGGACGGTGACAGCGACGGCATCAACTGCGAGTAACTGCCATTCGGAGTTTTCGGAGGCCAATGGGGGCATTCCCTCCACATGGGTTGAGATGCAAATGAGTAATTGAAGGCTTGGAGGCCACGCGATATTGCCTTTGGGGGCCAGCGATATTGCCGGTGGGGGCCAGCGGCCGCAGGCTTGGGGGCCACCGGCTCCCACCGACTGTTTCCTCACTGATTCACGATGGCGTGTTCACGCATGTTGTGGTTGCCGGTGTCCACCCAGAGGGTGTTGTGCACGATGCGGTCCATGATGGCATCGGCGTGGACTCCGGAGCCGAGGCGCTGGTGCCAGTCCTTCTTGGCGTACTGCGTGCAGAACACCGTCGAGGCGGCGTCGTACCGGCGTTCAAGTAACTCCAGCAGCATGCTCCGCATCGACTCGTCGGGGTGGTCCAGCAACCACTCGTCGATCACCAGCAGCGTGAAGGCCGCGTACTTCTTCAGGAACTTCGTGGTCCCCTGGGGCTTGTCCCTGGCCAGGGCCCAAGCCTCCTCGAGGTCGGGCATCCGAATGTAGTGCGCCCGGATCCGGTGCTGGCAGGCCTGCTTGGCCAGAGCGCACCCCAGATAGGACTTCCCGGAGCCGGTGAAGCCCTGGAACACCACGTTCTGCTGGCGGGCGATGAATGAGCACGTCCCGAGCTGGGCGATCACGTTCCGGTCCAGCCCGCGTTCCTCGACCCGGTCCAACCGACGCAGGTCCGCCGCCGGGTAGCGCAGCCCAGCCCGGCGGATCAGCCCCTCGACCTTGGCGTGGTTGAACGTGGAGTGCGCCTCGTCCACCACCAACTGCAGGCGTTCATTGAAGCCCATCCCGAGCACCAGGTGATCCTCTTGGGCCTCGATCGCCTCCAGTAGCGGCGCGGCTCCCATCTCGCGCAGCTTGCGCTTGGTCTCGATGTCAATCCCGCTCACTTTGCCCCTCCCGCGTAGTAATCGGCCCCGCGAACGTACCCGCCGAGTTCGACGGGTTCGGCCCGTGGCGGCCTGAGTCGGCCGGCCTGATCCTGGCCGGTGGCCAGGATCGGCTTCAGGTGCGCATAGCGCGGAGAACGCACCGGGCCGGCCAAAGCGATCCGGCAGGCCGCCTCCACCCGCTCAGCGGAGTAACGGCGGGAGAGGCGCAGTACGGCCAGGGCGGCGTCCAGGCCCTGCTCGTCCACGGGAACGGACTCGAAGACCCGGTTCACCACCACCAGGGCAGAGGGACCGATCCGCTCGGCTCATTCCCGCACCCTGGCAGCATCCCAGGGCCGGTACCGCTCTCCGGCCGGCAGATCGGCGTCGTTGGTGCGGTACCCGTTGGCCGAGCCCTCGGGCAGCAGCAGATGACTGGACAGCCACTCGGTGCCCCGGTATACCTCCAGCATCCGGTCGGTGATCCGCAGGTCGACCTTGGTGGCGATATGTGCGAACGGCACGGAGTAGTGGTTCCGTTCGAAGACCACGTGTCCGTTGCGGGCCACCCTGCGGCCGTAGACCCACCGGCTGATCTCGTAGGTCACCTGCGGCAGGGGTGTCAGCAGGGGCTGCTCCTCGTCGGCGAACACGCTGGCACGGGAGCCGGGCCGCTTCTGGAACGACTCCTGGTTGTAGGCCGCCACCCGATCGGTGATCGCCGCCTTCAGCTCGCCCAGCGAGGCGAACCGCTGGTCCCTCAGGTCGGCGATGACGCGCATCGCCACATGCCAGACCGTGTTCTCCACGCTGGCCTTATCTTTCGCAGCCCGTATTCTGCCTGGCAACACCGCCGCCGAGTAATGGGCGGCCATCTCCCGGTAGGCATCATTGAGGACGATCTCGCCCTCGGCCGGGTGCTTGATCACCCCGGTCTTCAGATTGTCCGAAACGATCCGAGGCACCGAACCGGAGAATGCCTCGAACATCGCTACATGGGCCCGCAGCCAGGTGTCCTGCTTCATGTCCAGGGTCGGCTCCACGAAGGAGTACCGGCTGAACGGCAGGCACCCCACGAACAGGTAGACCGTCGTGGTCTTGCCGGTGGCCGGGTCGTGCAGGCGCATCGTCGGTCCGGACCAGTCGACCTCGACTGTCTGCCCGGCCTTGTGTCCGACCCTGGAGGTCGCGCCGGTGACCAGCACGTGGCGCTGGTAGGTCCGACAGAACCGGTCGTAGCCCATCGCAGGCGCATTCGTGGCAATGCATTCGTCGGCGTACTCGCCGTGCAACAGCTTCAGCGTCACCCCGACCCGGGCCATCTCCTGGTGGACCCGATCCCAGTCGGGCTGGGCGAACACGCTCTGGTGCTCACCGCGGCCCGGGAACAACAACCCGTACACCTCGCCGTCCGTGCGGTCCTTGACCTCGTCCCAGCCGATCCCGGCCGCATCAGCGGCCTCCAGCACCGCCGTGACGGATTTGCGGGACATGCCCTGCGATGTCGAGATAGCCCGTCCGGACAAGCCCTCGGCGCGCAGCTGCAGCACGAGCTTGGCCCTGATCTTTCGTACCATTGATGGTCTCCTTCCGTCGCGTGCCCTATACACGCGGCGGAAGGAGCCTAAGCACGGTGGCCCCCAAGCACGCCACTGCCGGCTCCCGAGCCCACTACCGGCCGGTCAGTGCAATGGCCCCCGATCACACGACTGATGGTCCCCAACGGAGCGAATATTCAGCAAATTAACCCATTGAATCTCCACCCCGCGCCGAAGGCTCCGACACTGTAGATATCCGATTGCTATGATCGTTGGATGATTGAAGAACCGCTGTCGCAGACGGACGAGTCTCAGTCAGCGGCAACAAAGCGGCGAATTATCGATGCCGCGACTCACGAATTCGCGGCCTATGGATATGCGGGTGCCCGCATCAATCGAATTGCGGCCGACGCGTCCGCGAACAAACAACTCATCTACCGATACTTCGGCGGAAAGCAGGAACTCTACGAGGCAGTACTCGTCGAGATGACCCGCACATCGCGAGCATTGCTTGCCCAGGAGAGGGCCTCAGGTCTCGCCTACCTCGACTTTCTCAGTACGCGCGAGTCGGGGCTTGATAGTAGTTCGCAGTTTCCCTTGTGGGCACGAATCCTCGGATGGGAGGGCATGACCAATGCTTCCGAGACACATCAGACCGAGGAGCTTCGACGGGCCAACTTCCGCTCACGCAACGAGTGGATCCGAAGCGACCAGACCAGGGGCGAGATCTCCTCCAGATACTCGCCCGAGCGTCTCAACGCCGTACTCATGGCAGCGAGCATCTTCCCCATCACGATGCCGAGAACGTTTAAACTGATCCTCGACAAGGAGGACATCTCCGATGACGACCTGCGCGACTGGTTTGCTTTCGTCAGGCAGATCGTCGGAGACGGCCTGAACTAGCGCAGAGAAAATCGGTGCGTGAATATTGCGCACCGATCGCTTCACTTATCCAGTGTGAAGTTCACCAGCGCCGCCTCGTCCGAAATGGCGGTGAATGCACACACTACTCGTTCGTCAATCGCGGCCTCGGCGGGCTCGTTGAGCAACCGTCCGATGATGACCGGACCCTCATCAAGCTCAACCATGACGACGGTGTATGGAACGTCCGTGAACGCGGGATTCAGCACACGATAGTAGATGCAGTAGCTATAGATTTTTCCCTTGCCTGAGAGCACTTCCCACTCATAATCGCGAGAGAGGCACGAGGGGCAGGTGTCCTGAGGAGTCCACCGCAGGTCATTGCAGACCAAGCAACGCTGCATCGTCAGCTGACCGTGCCTGGCAGCTTTCCAGAATGGTGCTGCCTGTGGGTCTTCAAGGTTGGGCAGTACCGCCCCTACGTCTGTACTCATGAGTCACCTCTCACCAAAATGGATGCCGCTGCCTTGACGAACGCGAAGGTCGACGCGTAGATCACTGCTCGTGCATCTTTGATCTGTCGCTGGTCGGCGGCGCCACGCAGCTGCTGAACGCCTTCGAAAATGTGAAGCCACCCCCACATATAGGCTTCCGAGAGCTGGCCTCCGTTGGTGTTCACCGGAAGGCTGCCGCCGGGGTAGGTGTGACGCTCCGCGAGCCATGGCCCTACATCCTCCGGGGATTGAAACCCCAGGTGGGCCAGCATCTGCAAGGGCCAGACCGCGGTCGGATCCTGGATATACACGGCATCGATATCGGATCGGTCCATGTCGGCGCTCTCGAACACCCGGTCGCCCACGTCGCGCAGCCACCCACGTAGCACGGTGTCGTCCTGGGTGTAGGTCGAACCGGTCGCTCCCACCTGCGCCATGCCGGACAGATAAATAGGGCGGTCGGTGTATTCGGATGCGCGATCCGCGGTCGTCACGATCAGCGACACGCCCCCGTCGGAGATCATCGTGATGTCTGCGCGCCGGAGAGGATCGACCAGGTACGGCTGGGCGAGATAGTCATCCATGGTCAACGGTTGTTTGAACAGGGAGATTGGATTCAGCTGCGCCCATTCGCGTTGTGACAACGCGATATGCGCGAACTCTTCTTCTGTCGTGCCATAGAGGTGCCGCCAACGCTGCAATGCCATGCCCGCTTGCCCCGCGATGTGTGCGAATCCATAGGGCGTGCTGAAGGAACCGGCACCGGGTGCCCTGCCTCCCGCAAAGGGAAACCGGTCCGTTCTCTGGTTGGTTCCGTACGTGAGGGCGATCGTCGAAGCCATCCCCGATCGCAACACCATCTGGGCTTGGTGAAGCGAGAAGTTGCAGGTTCCGTAGTCCAGCGTCGTGGAGTACTTCGGGTGGATGCCCGCGGTGGTCGCGACAAGCTCGTCGTTTCCATCACCTGCCATCTGCTTGCAGGTGATGAGTCCGTCGAGGCGGTCCTTTGGGATGCCAGCATCGGAGAGCGCTTCTCCCAGCGCCTCAACGGCGAGGCTCGACGCCGTGCGTCCGGGGTGTTCACCCTGCGCTGTACGGCCAATGCCTACAACCGCGAGGGTATCCGGTGAGATTCCCATCAGATGACTCCTTCCGACCGCAACCGGCCGATCTCCTTGGACGACATGCCCAGCAGGTCACCAAGCACGTACTCGTTGTCCTCGCCGTAGTTGGGTGCGCCGCGCTGCGCTCGTCCCCCGGCGTGCGAGGGTGTGGCGCTCAGATCAACGGGTAGCTCATACACCGGCCAGCGGCCGATCTTCGTGCCCTCGACTTCCGTGAGCCATTCGAGGTGGGCCAGTTGCGGATCCCGATCGTATCGATCGGCCGCCGTCTGCGCCGCACCGGCACGAACACCCACCGCCTGAAGCCGCTCCATCAGTTCATGGCCGTCCCACAGCGCGGTCCACTCCGACACGAGCGAGTCGACTTCGGCGCGATGAGCGTTTCGAGCGGCCACATCTCGGAAGCGCGGATCGGCGATCCACTCCTCATGCCCGGCGGCATGCGCGAGTCGCTGCCACTCGTCGTCCGTGAATACGGCGATTGCGATCCATCGATCCTCGCCGCGGCTGGGGTAGATTCCGTGGGGGCTGGCGCTGGTGTAGGGGGACCGGTTTCCCGATCGAGCGAACTCGCGTCCGTTGACCTGCCAATCAAGCAGTGTCGGCCCGATAAGTCCGATGCCGGACTCGACCTGTGACGAATCGATGTGCTGGCCCTGTCCAGTGACCTCGCGATAGTACAGACCACTCAGTACCGCCTGCGCGAAGCCGTAGGCGCCGATCCAGTCGAGGTAGGAATAGCCCCAGCCGGCCGGCGCGAACGGGGCGCCGAGCCCGCTCATCTCCGACAGGCCCGAGAAGGATCCCGCGACCGGGCCCACCGTGCGGAATCGCCCGTAGGTTCCCTGGCTGCCCATGCCGGACTGCTGAACGTAGACGATCTGGTCGTTGAGTTCGCGAAGCGCCTCGTACCCGAGACCCCACTTGTTCAGCACCCCCGGGGAGAATCCCTCAGTCACGACATCTGAGACGCGAACGAGCTCGCGTGCGATCTCGAGTCCCTTGGGCTGGGTGACGTTCAGCGAAAGCCCGAGCTTGCCGGGGTTCTTGTTGTTGAACTGCCCTCCCATGTCCGGGTCCGTCACGGGAGGAAGCGGACCGGACGCCACATCGCGGGCGGCACGACCCCCGACCGGAGCCATGGCCCCAAGCCGGGTATCGGGATGGGCATGCCACTCGACCTTGATCGTCTCGGCACCGAACCCGCTGAGTATGCGCGTGCCCCCGGCGGAGGCAAGGAACCAACCGAAGTCAAGGATGCGGACATTGCTGAGCGGAAACGGCTTGCCATGAGGAGAATCGAGCAGACGAGGGCTCGCACTCACCGAAACTGGATGACTCGCAACCTCGGTATTGAGAACCTCGGCCGTGTGCTCACCCACATGCGGAGCGCGTATCCCAGTCTTCCACGACGTCTCAGAGGAGCGCCACTTGGAGACGGGGTAGAGGTAGCTCTCGCCGAGATCCTCATGCTCGACATGGTCGAACGTCCCGCGGGCGAGCCAGTGCTCGTCCTCCGCGTTCTCGTGCGGCTTGCGCAGCGGTACCCACATGAGCCCAGCCGCCTGAGCCTCACGCCATGGCACGGCGTCATACGTGAATGACTCTATCAGTCGCTTCGCCGAGTGCTGTGCCTCAAGTACCTTGGGAGACAGTGGGGCCGAGCCGGGAATGTTTCGCCCGTTGCCCGTCGCCTGATTCTCCTCGCTCGGGTCGAAGCCGGGTACGGAGATGCCGTATGACTGTGCCAAGGCCATCGTGCGGTCGGCGTCTTTCTCCATCATCGAGAACGCCATGATCCACCGACCGTCTTTCGTCTGCGCGATGGTTTTCGCGTAGTCCGAATTCGCCGCAGCGTGCCGACAGGTCTGGCGGTGGATCTCGACCCGACGCATCGCCCACTCCATGACGTCGATCTCAGTGTTCTTCGAGACTGCTTCGTGGATGGCGCACCCCACGGTCTGCCCCTCACCGGTACGCGCACGGTGGAACAGTGCCACCTGGACGCCGTAGAGAAGCTGTTCTCCGGCAATGTGGTACGCCTGCCAGAGTTGGGGAGCGATAGGCGGAAGGTCATAGCCGGCCGCCGGGGCCGGGTCATAGCCGCAACACATCGCGACACCCCCCAGCGCGAGGTGCACCAAATCGGATCCCACGAAATCCGACCATGGCCCGTCATCACCGAACGGAGTCATCCGGGCATGCACGAGCGCGGGGAACCGCTCACGAATCTCATCCTGCGAGAGTCCGATCGGGTCAGGGTGGTCCCCCGAGATCGACTGGAGCAGAACATCCGCCGTGCCGATAAGGCGCAGGAGATCCGCCTGCCCCTCACGGGTCGACAGGTCCAACGTCACCGACTTCTTGCCCCGGTTGTAGTGCCAGAAGTGCAGGGATCGTTCCGCATCAGGAACGTCACCCACGAAGGGCCCGATCGCCCTCGACTGTGCGCCGGTCGGCGGCTCGATCTTGATGACCTCAGCACCGAGTCCGGCGAGCTCAAGACCGACATACTCCGCAGTCACATCCGCGAGCTCGATCACCCGAATTCCATCGAGGACAGTCTTGGGGTTATTAGTGCGGTTCTCACCGTGATCGGACATGGTTCCTTCTCTGCTTTCTCGCAACCGTTGAAGCCGCGTGGTTAGTACGCTCCGCCGTGGGCGAAGATTCTGCGCGGATTCTCGATGAGGATCTGATCGATGTCGGCCTGCGACACTCCCTGCGCCCGCATCGCGGGGACCACCTCGTCGGTGATGTATGTGAATCGCCAGTCCTTTAGACCTGGCATGACGGCACGCTGCTCGCGCGTGATGCTGTCTGATTCCACGTTGGTGTCATGCCCCATGACCATCTGCGATGCGTAGCCTCGCCGGCACAGCTCGACGGCGATGGCGATTCGCTCATCTGTCGGCGTGGCCTCCTCCGCATGCATGCCGTTGATGCTGATGCCGAATCGGTCGAGCCCAATGAAAGAGCCTCGTGCGAGTACCTGTTCGGCGTACTCCAGATCGGCGATGTCACCTACATGGCCGATGACCACTCGACTGAGGTCGACCCCTTCTTCCTCCAGGATCCGCTGTTGGGCAAGACCCTGCTGTGAGGCCGCGTGTGCATGCGTCGAGATCGGAACCCCCGTTCGTCGGTGGGCACGTGCCACCGACCTGATCACGGTCTCGACATCCTCGGTGATTCCATAAGTGTCGGTCGCGCATTTGAAGATCGCTGGCCGGATACCGGTCCCGCCGACTCCTTCTTCTACCTCGCGGACAAAGAAGTCGGCGATGAACCCAGGGCGGCTCATCTCGTTGAGGCGGAAGAAGGTCGGCAGGTCGCGGAACGTGTAGACCCCCGTTGCAACGACAATCTGCATCCCAGATTCACGTGAGATTCGCGCGACGCGCGGCAGGTCCCGGCCCAGACCGTAAACGGTCAGGTCGACGATCGTCGATATGCCCCGCTCCTTGAATTCGGCGAGCTGCTCGACCGCTGACGCGACCATCTCCTCTTCGTCCCAGGGGTAGTTGATCCGCAATTCGGCGTTGAGAGTGAAGACGTGCTCGTGCATCGACGTCGCCCCGAGCTCGTCAACAGAGATCGTTCCAGTGGCGGTTTCCACGGTGTGCTGGTCACCCATTGTGAGATCCTTTCGTAGCCATGATGAGCAAATCGCCTACACCGAACCGACGTCGGCCAACGACCGGCCGGACGTTTCCGTCTTCATCACGAAGACTGCGACGAGAATGCTGAGGATGCACATTGCGGCGATCACGTAGAACACCCAGTTGGTCAGACCAGCCCCCATCAGTGCGCCGAAGATGATCGGTGCGGTTGCTGCTCCAATTCGGCCGACGGTCGAAGCGAACGATGATGCGAGTCCGCGGACCTCGGTCGGGAAGAGCTCTGAAACCCAGACCTGCAAGGGGTTCGTGTCGAGAGCGAACTGGTAAACCATCATGACGAGGAGAAAGATCCAACCGAATTCCGGTCCCAGCCCGAGCAGTGACGACATTGTCAGCGCGGCTATCGCCATTAGCGCGTACGCGAGGATGAACGCCAAACGGCGCGGGAGCTTATCTGCGGTGAGGGTGAAGAAGAGTCGACCACCAATGGAGACCGCGTAGATCAGGATGACGGCCCCAATTGCGCTCTGGAGGGGGTAGCCGAGCACCATGACGAGAATGGATGGCACCCATACGCTCCAACCGTAGGTCAGTGCCTGAAACAGGAAGAAGGCGAGCGAGGCGCCGACGGTCCGCCGCATATAGAGAGGTTTGAAGAGTAGTTTGAAGCTCTTAAGAGCATTGCGCTTCTCACCGGTGTCCGAATCACTTGACGTGTCGATGTCGTCCACGGAGGTAATCTCCGCGCCTAGACGTTGTGCTGCAACGACGGCCTCGGCGTGCCGACCCTTTTTCGCAAGCCAACGCGGTGACTCTGGAACCTGCCGCCGAATGTAGAGCGCGATGAAGGCGGGAATGACGCCGACCACGAACAGCCAACGCCAACCGGCCGTCGGGATGAGGGCGCCTGCGCACAGGGCTGCGAGGATCGTGCCGATGGGCCAGGTCAATCCCAGCGCCGCCATCAGTAGACCGCGTCGGCGCTTGGGTGCAATCTCGGCGATGTACGCAAGGTCGATCGGGATCATCGCGCCCATGAACAGACCGCTGATGAACCGGAAGGCGATGAGCATCTCGAAGCTTGTGGACAGTGCGCTCAGCCCCGTAAACACGCCGATCCCCAACACCGTGATCATCATGACGATGCGGCGGCCGTAGATGTCGCTCAAGAACCCGAAGGTCAGTGCTCCGACCGCCATGCCCCACAGGGCCGCGCTGCCGATGAGACCACCGACGAGCGTCGTGAGATTCCATTCCTCAAGAACGGAGGGCAGCGCCAACGCCATGATTTGTGTATCGAATGCATCGAACATGAACGCGAGCATCGTCGCGGCAAGAGCAATGTAGTACTTGCGACTGAACGGAAGATTGTCGATGACTTCCCCGATATCGGGTTTCACCGCTCGTGCCTCGATCGCCATGAAGAGTCCCTACAACTTTCTTCGTCCTCGAAAAAATGATTACTGCGGCCGCGTGGTCGCCGTCCGCGAGACTTGATAAATGGGGTCGTGTGACCCGAATCACCAGGGTAACCATCTGGTTGCCCCCTGTCAACCAGATGGTTACCCCTTAGGTTCCGATTTCGGCGGCCGTCAGTATCCACAATGTGATCAGGTGATGGTCGAGAGCGTCGATGGACATCCATTGGGCTGCATAAAGTCGCAATGGCGATTGCGCCTGTCAAGGCAGGTATACCTGCCCCACAGAAGTGTCCGATGACATGGTGTGCACTGGACCCAGTGCACACCTGATTGGACACCGACTTGTAGGCGCTTCCGCAGCCAAAGACGGTCTATGTTTTCTGCGGCGGGAGGGTTGCGGCGAGTATGCCCGACGTCCGGGCTGAGGCCGAGAAGCTACCCTATGTCAACTCGAATTGGAGCTCCGGTCGATCCGGAGTCGAGGCCGCTAGTCTCAGGGCATGTCCTCCGCCCCGGTCCGCCTGCTGCTGCTGGCGGACACGCATGTCCCCAACCGGGCGCGCGCCCTGCCCGCGCAGGTGTGGCAGGCCGTGGAGGCGGCCGACGTCGTCTTCCATGCTGGAGACTGGCAGGTTCCGGAGGTGCTGGATGAGCTCCAGGCCCGGGCTCGTCGCCTGGTGGGCGTGTGGGGCAACAATGACGGCGAGGAGCTGCGCCGGCGTCTGCCGGAGACCGCGCGGGTGGAGATCGGCGGCGTCCGGTTTGCCATGACGCATGAGACCGGGGCGGCCCGTGGCCGGGAGCGGCGGATGGCCACCGCGTTCCCGGAGGACGATGTCCTCATCTTCGGCCACAGCCACATCCCCTGGGACTCGGTGGCCGGCGAGGCGACGGCCAACCCCGGCCTGCGGCTGCTGAATCCGGGTTCGCCCACGGACCGCCGGCGGCAACCCGAGTGCACCCTGATGACCGCTACGGTGCAGGACGGACGGTTGGTGGAGGTCCGGCTGGTCCCCGTGGACCGGACGCCCTGACCGTTCAGGTCCCGCAATAGGTGCGGTACCGACCGAAGTCCTCCGGCGGGGGCTCGGCGTAGCGCTCGAACCCGGGGCGTTCGCGGAAGGGCTCGCTGACGGCCTCCAGCAGGCGGTGCAGGGGTGCCAGGTCATCAGCCGTTGCGGCCTCGAGGGCCTCCTCGACCAGGTGGTTGCGGGGGATATACGCCGGATTCGCTCGGTCCATCGCCTCGGGATTCGGGGTGAAGGACTGCCAGCGCTCGATCCAGGCATCGAGGGTAGGCCGGTCGGTGAACACGGCCCGGACCGGGCCCAGGTCCCCGCGAGCGGCCTGGCCCAGGCGGCGGAAGAACTGGGTGTAGTCCACGTGGTCCTGCTGCAACAGCGCGAGCAGGTCATCGATCAGCGGGCCCACCGTCTCATCCGGGGAGTCGGCCGGCAGACCCAACTTGGCGCGCATGCCGGTGGAGAAGGCCGCCCCGAACTCCCGGGGGAACTCTCCCAGGGCCTCGGTAGCCAGGGCCACCGCCCTGTCCTCGTTCTCGTCCAGCAACGGCAGCAACGCCTCGGCGAAGCGGGCCAGGTTCCACTGGGCGACCGCCGGCTGGTTCCCGTAGGCGTACCGTCCGCCCGTGTCGATGGAGCTGTACACGGCGTTGCGGTCGAAGGCGTCCATGAAGGCGCAGGGGCCGTAGTCGATGGTCTCGCCGGAGATGGTCATGTTGTCCGTATTCATCACCCCGTGCACGAACCCGATCAGGAGCCACCGGGCCACCAGGCCGGCCTGCGCCGTGATGACGCCGCGCAACAGGGACAGGTAGGGGTTCTCGTCCTGGGCCGCCGCCGGGTGGTGAAGGGCCACGGCCTGGTCCGCCAGGCGGCGGAGCACTGCGGGGTCCTCGTGATGGCGGGCGTACTGGAAGCTGCCCACGCGCAGGTGGCTGGACGCCACGCGGGTGAGCACGGCCCCCCGCAGCGGCCCCTCCTCGCGCAGGACGGTCCGGCCGGTGGCGACGACGGCCAGCGAACGGGTGGTGGGGATGCCGAGTCCGTGCATGGCCTCGCTGACGAGGTACTCCCGGAGCATGGGCCCGACGACGGCCCTCCCGTCCCCGCCGCGGGCGAAGGGCGTGCGCCCGGAACCCTTGAGATGGATGTCCCGCCGGTGTCCGCCGGTGTCCGTGATCTCGCCCAGCAGCAGGGCCCGGCCGTCGCCCAGCCGGGGGACGTAGGAGCCGAACTGGTGTCCCGCATAGGCCTGGGCCACGGGCGTGGCACCCTCGGGCACTCGGTTGCCGGTCAGGAGGCCGATGCCTTCTTGGCTGCGAAGCCACTCCGGATCCAGGCCGAGATCGGCGGCCAACGGTTCGTTGACCACCAGCAGGCGCGGCTCGGGGGCCTCCTCGGCCTGCCAGGGGACGCACAGTTCCGGCAGATCGGAGGCGAAGTTCGCCTGCAGGGACAGGGTGGGTTGGGGAATTCGGCTCACGCTCTCCACGGTATCCGTGCGCCGCGGCCGGGAACGAGGGGCCATCGTCGTGGACTTTGTTTGATCATCCTCGCGGCTGCTGTGCTCACCAGGCCGTCCAACTGTGAGGTCAGGCGCGCCCGTGGCGGCGGGCCTCGGTCACGGCACCTTCGATGCCCCCGGTCCAGGGCCGGCCGTGGCCGGTCAGGACCGTGCCGGCCTGTGTCTGCGCCAGGGCGTCCAGGCTGCGCAGAGCCACATCGCTGTCCGCGGTGGCGGCCCCGGCGACGATCCGAGGGCCGGTCTCCCCGGTGTACGGGTCCAGCGTCACCAGTGCGTCACCGGTCAACAGGACGTCCCGGTCGGGCAGGTGGAGCGCGCAGTGGCCGGCGGTGTGCCCAGGGCAGGCGATCACGCGGGGGCGCCCCGGAACGGGCACCGGGACGAAGGGGTCCAGGTCGTCGGTGACGTGTACGCCTTTCACCCCCAGCGCCCCGGCGAACAGCATGGAGGTCAGGATCGGCACGGCCCGGGGATGCCTCAGGGGGTAGGTGGCGCGGGGGTTCTCATGGGCGTACCGGTAGGGGTGGGCCGCCAGCGTGCGCTCGTCCCGGTGGCCGTACACCGGTATCCCCAGCCGCTGAACCAGCCGCCGCGCGACGCCCACGTGATCGAAGTGCGCGTGGGTGAGGACCAGGGCCTTCACGTCCTCCGGCCGTCGTCCGACGGCGCGGATCGCCTGGCCCAGCTCAGTCCAGACCCCCGGCAGTCCAGCATCGACGAGGGTCAGGCCCTCCTCGTCCTCCACGAGGTAACAGTTGACGTTGGCATGCTCGATCAGGTGCACGCCGGGGGCGATATCTGCGGTGAACATGGTTCCTCCTGTGTCCGGCGTCCGGGTCCGCGGTCCACGGTAGGCCCAGGACCCGGCTCGGGGGGAAGACCTGCCATCCGCCGTGTTCCCGAGGCCCAAGAAGAGCCCTGGCCCGGCCTGGTTCAGGGAGACAGCAACTCAGCTGACCGCGAAGACCAGCGCCAGTGGTCCGCCCACGAACACGACGAGGAACACGATCACGGTGGTCCGGCCGGCACGGTTGCCCACGTTGATGGTGGTCCCGGTGCCGTAGCCCTCCCGTTTGGGGACCATGATCAGCGGCTCATCCGGATTGTTGTAGATCCCCCCGGGGAGCCAGAGCTTCTCCTCGGCCTGTTCCTCTGCGGTGGGCGTGAAGCCGTGCTCGCCAGCCTGGGCATCTGCCCAGCGACTCCAGCGCCGGTAGGGCAGGAAGATCATGAGGAAGACCAGGATGAGGTAGCAGGCCATCGGCCATTTGAAGGAGACCTCTTCCGGCGTGACCCAGCCTTGGATGCCGAGATACCCGACGAACAGCACGGTCAACAGGGAGATCCAGCCCAGTACGGAGATGGTGGCGCGCTCGGCCCCCTCCAGCCGGTATCGCTTCCAGGCCGAGGGATCCTTCGGTGGGTTCATGAAGGCGGGGATGATGATCGCCAATACTGCCATCAGCGCCGCCATGCCCCCGGCGATCATCTGCGGCATGAACACGGTGCCGAAGGACTTCTCCTCCCAGGCATCGGGCACCCCGCCGGGGCCCCAGTGCGTGGGAATGGTCTCGGGCAGGTCGGGGTAGATCCGGAGTCCCCAGATGACGATGGCGGCCAACGCGACCGCGCTCAGGAGGAACGGGAGCCACGCGGCTGATCTGCCATGACGGAGTCCGGGCAGGGTGGTGCTGTTGTCCTCGGTCACGCCCCGATCCTAACTGGGCACCCGAGACCGGCCCGCCGCTGGTCAGACGCCGATGAAGGCGCCGTGACCGGCGGCGGGCCGGAGGGTCGGCCGGACGGTGGGGCGGAGCGGGGGTCGGATCAGGTGGTGGCGAAGCGGCCCGTCGTCGGGAACCGCTCCCAGACCCGGTGCGCGGGCATCAGGCGCAGCAGCTGCTGGACCGCCTCCTCGCCTCCGGCACCGGTGACGACGCCGGCTCCCTCCAGGTACCCGGCCGTGCGCAGCACGTCCTCGCCGGCCCCGTAGGCGCCGATGGACTTGGCCTGGCGCCACACCTCGTCCAGCAGCAGGGAGACCCTCGGATCGATGCCCTCCGGGGTGGACGACCCGACCTTGCTGTCGAGCCCATTGGCGGCGTCCGGAGCCGGCGGCGTCGCCGAGGCGACCAGCACGGCGTCGAACTCGATGGACCGGGCGGTGAGATAGGTGCGTTGGGCCGTCAGGTTCTTGTCCAGCAGCCGCGTGGCGGCGTCCCCGCCGCTCGGCGCGATGATCAGCGGCACCAATCCGGCCTGGTGCACCGCGGTGACCGCGCCGGACAGTTCGCCGGCATCGACCTCCGGCCCGACCACGATGCCCACCTGCCGTCCATCGAGGGGCCATTCCTGGCCCACCTGGGACAGCGCCGGGGACGGTACGACGTCGGCCGGGGACTCCGCCGGCTTCGGCACCGGCAGTCCCAGCCCGTCCGCGACGACCTGCGCCAGGGTCGGGTCGATCGCGGCCAGGGCCCTCAGTTGGCGCTCGCGGATGGCCTGCTCATAGCACTTGCCGAGCTCGAAGGTGTAGGCCTGCGCCGTGTGCTCCTTCTCCACCTCGGACAGGGACTGGAAGAACAGCCGGGCCTGGCTGAAGTGGTCGTCGAAGGAGGCAGGCAGGGCCCGTTCCTTCACCGAGGCGGACACCGGGGCGGGGTGATCGATGAACGGCCGGTCGCCGTCGGGCGTCTCGAAGGGGTTGCCGCCGTCCAGCGAGTTCGGCCGGTAGGGGGCCACCCCGGCGTGCACCGCGGTCTGGTGCATGCCGTCCCGCAGCATGTCATTCACCGCGGCGTGCGGGCGGTTGATGGGCAGCTGGTTCCAGTTCGGCCCGCCGAGGCGGGTGATCTGGGTGTCCAGGTAGGAGAACAGGCGTCCCTGCAGCAGCGGGTCATTGGTGACGTCGATGCCGGGGATGAGGTTGTTCGGGTTGAACGCCACCTGCTCGGTCTCGGCGAAGTAATTCGAGGTGTTCTTGTTCAGGGTCATCAGGCCGATCGGCTCCACCGGCACCAGTTCCTCCGGCACGATCTTGGTGGGGTCGAGCAGGTCGATCCCGGCGAACATCTGGTCCTCGGTGTCCTCGAAGACCTGGACGCCCAGCTCCCACTCGGGGAAGGCTCCGGCCTCAATGGCGTCGGCGAGGTCCCGGCGGTGGAAGTCCGGATCGGCACCGCTGATGATCTGTGCCTCCTCCCAGGTCACCGAGTGCACGCCGAGCTTCGGCTTCCAGTGGAACTTCACCAGCACGGTGGAGCCGTCCTGTGCGATGAGGCGGAAGGTGTGGATGCCGAAGCCCTCCATCATCCGGAAGGAGCGCGGGATGCCGCGGTCTGCCATGAACCAGATGGTGTGGTGCTGGGCCTCGGTGTGCAGGGAGACGAAATCCCAGAAGGTGTCATGGGCGGATTGGGCCTGGGGGATCTCCCGGTCCGGGTGCGGCTTGACGGCGTGGACGACGTCCGGGAACTTGATGGCGTCCTGGATGAAGAACACCGGGATGTTGTTGCCCACCAGGTCCCAGGTGCCCTCATCCGTGTAGAACTTGGTGGCGAAGCCGCGGGTGTCCCGGGCCAGGTCCGTGGAGCCCCGGGACCCCACCACGGTGGAGAAGCGGACGAAGACCTCCGTCTCCTTGTCCTTGGCGAAGACCCCGGCCTGGCTGAGCTTCGAGGCCGTGCCGTAGCCGCGGAACGTGCCGTGGGCACCCGCGCCGCGCGCATGTACCACGCGCTCCGGGATCCGCTCGTGGTCGAAGTGGCTGATCTTCTCCCGGAAGTGATGGTCCTGCAACAGGGCGGGCCCGCGCGGCCCAGCCCGGAGGGAATGGTCCGAGTCTTGGAGGCGGGCGCCGTGGGCCGTGGTTAGGAACTCCCCACCCTGGGCCATCTTGTCCTGAGGCGTGCCCGTCTCCTGGCCGGTGGGGGACACGGTGGCCGGCCCGGACTGGTCCGGCGAGGGCGGCAGCGGTCCGGCCGGAGTGGTGGGCTCCTCGACGGTGGGTTCGGTGCTGCCGGGGGAGCCGGGGATCGGAGGCTGCTTCTCGGTCATGGAACTGGCCTTTCGTCGGGTCCTGCAGACCGTGACCTGTGGCGCGGAGGGCGCCGACGACGTCGTGCGGGACGGGATCCCGGACTGCAGGACTGGGGTGGGTCCGTGGCCACCCTAGGCACGGCCCCCGGTGGCCTGGCTAGCCCGTGGCGACTGGCGATCTGAGGGCCGTGGCCGATGGCTGCTCCCCACGGGCCGCGAGCACCGCGAAGGGGCCGCTCCCGGCCAGGAGCGCAGCCGGAGGTCCCTGCTCCACGATCCGGCCGGCGTCGAGCACCACGAGCTGGTCTGCCTCCGTGACGGTGGACAGGCGATGGGCGATCATCAACGTGGTGCGGCCCACGGAGAGGCGGTCCAGGGCGGCCTGCACGCGGGCCTCGGTGGTGTTGTCCAGCGCGGAGGTCGCCTCGTCCAGGACCAGCACGGGAGGATCGCGCAGGATGGTCCGGGCGATGGCGAGCCGCTGCTGCTCGCCGCCGGAGAACCGGTGGCCGCGCGCGCCGACCAGGGTGTCCAGCCCCTCGGGCAGGGTGGCGATGGTGTCCGCCAGCGATGCGGCGGCGAGGACCTCCCAGAGTCGGGCATCGGTGGCCTCCGGGTCGGCCAGCAGCAGGTTCTCCCGCACGGAGGCGTGGATCAGATACGTCTCCTGGGAGACCACCCCGACGATCATCGCCAGGTCCTGCGGGACGATGTCCCTGACGTCGATGCCGTCGATCGTGACGCGGCCGGTGGTGGTGTCGTAGAGCCGGGGGAGCAGCCCTGCCAGCGTGGACTTGCCGGACCCCGTGGGGCCGACGACGGCCGTGGACGTCCCAGCCGGGACCGCCAGGTCGATGCCGTCGAGCACGAGGCGGGAGCCGCCGTCGTAGGAGAAGGAGACGTTCTCGAAGCGGACCTCGCCGCGGACCTGTTTCGGCTCGATCGCGGCGGGCGTGGCCGGCGGCTTCACCTCGGGATCGAGGTCGAGGTATTCGAAGATGCGGGAGAAGAAGGCCAGCGCGGTGACCCACTGGACGCCGATGTTCAGCAGGCCCATGACGGGACGGAACACGGTGCCCTGCAGGGCGGTGAACGCCACGAGCGTGCCGATGGTCATGCCGCCGGAGGTCGCGGGGAATCCGGCGGCCAGGTAGATGACGGCGGGAATGGCGGCGAAGACGATCTGCATGGTCGCCATCCGCCAGCGGCCGGCCAGCTGGGAGCGCATCTCCAGGCCCACGAGCGCCTCGGAGCGGTCCGTGAAGCGGCCGGCGTCCCGCTCGGTGGTGCCGAGGGTCTTGGCCAGGCGGACGCCAGAGACGGAGAGGCCCTCCTCCACCTGGGTGTGCAGCGCCGCGAGCGTCTGCTGGCGTTCGGCGGTGACGGCGCGGCGGATCAGAGCCACCCGGCGGGAGAGCCAGATGGCCGGAGGCAGCACCACGAGGGAGATCAGCGAGAGCTGCGGGGACAGGGCCACCATGGCGACGGCGGTGGCAACCGTGGTGGTCAGGTTGGTGGCGACGCCCGTGGCGGTGGACGTGACCACGGACTGCATGCCGGCGATGTCATGCGTCAGGCGGGACTGGACCTCGCCGCCGCGGGTCCTGGTGAAGAACCCCAGCGACTGCTCCTGCAGGTGGGTGAAGAGCTTGACGCGCAGGGTGTGCATGACCCGTTGACCCATCTGCGTGGCCATCCACGTCTGGACCACGCCGATCACGGCGGTCACGGCCGCCACGGCGACCATCGCCCCGGCCAGGAGGGCCAACAGGGAGAGGTCCCGGTTCGGCAGGGCGTCATCGATCACCCCGCGGACCAGGAACGGCTGGGCGAGATTGACGACCGAGGAGACGGAGATCAACAGCACGACGACGGCGATGGTCACCTTGTGAGGGGCGAAGAGCGCCGCGATGCGGCGCAGGGACACGGGGTGGCGCTGCAATTGGGTCTTGTCAGCCGGGTCCACCTTGGCGGGGCCGCGGCCTCCGCCGCTGGGCGGGTCGGACGGGGTGTGGAGGGCGGGGGTGCTCATGGTCCTCCCTTCAGGAGACATAGAGAGGTTACCTCACTAAGAGGTTGGGCGTCAATAATCGCGTAGGATAGAGGGCATGACTGCTGGTGGCCCCCCGGCCGAGACCCCCGACCTCGGTGACCTCATGCACGCCGCCTTCCGCCGGCTGCGCCACCGGTGGAGTCATCAGCTGGCTCCCTTCGACCTGACGCCGTATCAGTTCCGGGCCCTGCAGGCCGTGGGAGGTGGCGCCCACGGGCATGGGCCGGATGGTCACGGTGCGTGTGCTGACCACCGCCGTTGCCAGGAGGCTGGCCGGCACGTCGAGGAGGGGCTGCGGTTGAAGGACATCGCTGACCGGCTGCGGATCGCCCCGCGCTCGGCCACCGAGGTCATCGACCAGCTCGAGGCCAAGGGACTCGTGGAGCGCCGCGCCGACCCCGCGGACCGGCGGGCCACCCGCATCAGCCTGTCCGGGGCCGGCGTCCAGCTGCGGGAAGAGGTCCGTGAAGCCCGGCGCCGAGAGGCCGGCGATTACTTCTCGGTGTTGTCCCAGCCCGACCAGGCCGAGCTGGCCCGGCTGCTGACCGAGCTGGCGCGCGCCCAGGAATAGCAGGCAGGGTCGGACGGGTTGAGGGGTGTAGATTCCGATCCCTCTCCTGACAGGAGCCCCATGGCCACCGTTGACCTCACCGTAGACACCTTCGGCACCGCCGTTGCCGAGAACGACACCGTCCTGGTCGACTTCTGGGCCGCGTGGTGCGGCCCGTGCCGCCAGTTCACCCCCGTGTTCGAGGCCGCCTCCGAGCAGCACCCCGATGTGGTGTTCGCCAAGGTGGACACCGAGGCCGAGCAGCAGCTGGCCGCGATGGCCGGCATCACGTCCATCCCCACGCTGATGGCCTTCCGAGGTGGCGTGCTGGTCTTCTCCCAGGCCGGAGCCCTGCCCGGGTCTGCCCTCGGAGAGCTGTTGGAACAGGTCAAGAGCCTGGAGGTCGCCGAGGTGCGCCGCATGGCGGAGGAGCAGTCGGCGCAGTCTGACCCAGCACGCCTGGGGTGAGATGCATCACTGCAATTTTGCAGTTGCGCAATAAGTGCAGTCGTGCAAAAATATAGGCATGCCCCCCACGGATATCCCTGCTTCGACGTCCCTTCGCGAGCGCAAGAAGACCGAGACCTGGCACGCCATTCATGACGCTGCCGCAGGACTCGCCCTCGATGAGGACACCAAGCACGTCACCGTCGAGGCCATTGCCAGCGAGGCGGGAATCTCCCAGCGGACGTTCTTCAACTACTTCCCCACCAAGGAAGACGCCATCCTCGGCGTGCGCACCCCTGCGGTGCCCGAATTGCCGGAGGACTTCCTTGACGAGGACGGTCTGATCCAGCGCACCACGGAACTGCTCCTGGCGGTGGGCCGCAGCACCTATTCCGAGGGGAACGCCGAGCGGCGGAGCCTGCTCTTCGAGAAGTTCCCCCACCTGCTGCTGCGCCGTCGCGAAATGATGATCGAAGGCGAGGACCTCGTCTATCAGGCGATCGCCGCCGCCATGGCAGACCACCGGGCGTGGTCCGGCGGGCTCAACGGGCACAGCGTCGAGAGCGCTGCCCGGATGCTCACCATGGCCGCGGGAGTCCCCCTGCGCTATCTCGTCGTGAGTGGGGGCATGTCCGGCGCCCGGTTGGAGTCCGGGTCCCTCACCGCCGCCCTTGACCTCTACCAGGACCTCTACAGGAAGCTTTCATGACCCACCATTCCAAGGATGCTCTCCAGGGGTCCGCATCCGCCCCCGCCGCGCCGGCCCAGAAGACCGTGCCCGACGCCGGCCCGGCCACACCCTCGGCCACGTCCGGTTCCGCGGTCCCGAAGGGAACGCTCGTCCCACTGTTCATCGGCCTCATGCTGGCCATGCTGCTGGCGTCCCTGAACCAGACCGTCTTCTCCACCGCCCTGCCGACCATCGTCGGTGAGCTCAACGGCGTGTCCAGCATGGTCTGGGTCATCACGGCGTTCATCCTGGCCACCACCATCGCCATGCCGATCTACGGCAAGCTCGGTGACCAGATCGGCCGCAAGCCGCTGCTGATCTTCGCCATCTCCGTGTTCATGGGCGGCTCCGTGGTCGGCGGCCTGGCCCCGGACATGACCACCCTGATCGTGGCCCGCGTCATCCAGGGACTCGGCGGTGGCGGCCTGATGATCCTGTCCCAGGCTGCCATCGCGGATGTGGTCCCGGCCCGTGAGCGCGGCAAGTACATGGGCATCATGGGCGGCGTCTTCGCCCTGTCCTCCGTGATCGGCCCCCTGCTGGGCGGTTGGTTCACGGACGGCCCCGGCTGGCGCTGGGCCTTCTGGATCAACCTGCCGATCGGCGTGCTGGCACTGCTGGCGGCCGTCTTCTTCCTCAAGCTTCCCCGCAAGGACCATGGCCGCCTGACGCTGGACTGGGCCGGCATGGCGTTGATTGCCGTCGCCACCACCTCGATGGTCCTGGTGACCACGTGGGGCGGCAGCACCTACGCCTGGACCGACCCGATCATCCTGGGCCTCATCGCCGTGTTCGTGGTGTCCGCCGTCGTCTTCGTGCTGGTGGAGCGCCGCACCGCCGAGCCGCTGATCCCGATGACGCTGTTCCGGGAGCGCAACTTCGTGCTGACCACCATCTCGGGGCTGTTCGTCGGCGTCGCCATGTTCGGCGCGCTCGGCTACATGCCGACCTACCTGCAGATGTCCTTCGGCCTGGAAGCCTCCGTGGCCGGGTTGGCGATGATCCCCATGATGGCCACCATGCTCGTCACCTCCACGGTGTCCGGGCAGCTGGTCTCCAAGTACGGCAGGTACAAGTGGTACCCGGTGGTCGGTGCCTTCGTGATCACCGGCGCCATGGGTCTGTTGTCCCTGATGGATCCGCATCAGCCGATCTGGATCGTCTGCACCTACATGGCGGTCCTCGGCCTCGGCTTGGGCCTGTCCATGCAGATCCTCGTGCTGATCGTGCAGAACACCTTCCCGATCACCATGGTCGGCACCGCCACGGCCTCGAACAACTACTTCCGTCAGATCGGTGCCACCCTGGGCTCCTCGCTGGTCGGCAGCCTGTTCGCCTCCCGCCTGGCGAACCTCATGTCCGAGCGCATCCCCGCCGGGGCGTCCGGTCAGATGGGCAGTGCCGACTCGCTGACCCCGGCGGCCGTCTCCGGACTGCCGGAACCGCTCCATGACACGGTGATCACCGCCTACAGTGACGCCCTGACGCCGATCTTCCTGTGGATCGCCCCACTGGCCCTGATCGCCGCCGTGTTGCTGTGCTTCGTGAAGGAGAAGCCGCTGGCCACCCGGATCGAGCGTGCGGTCGAGAGCGAACCTCTGGCCACGGGAAGCATGTCGATCGTGGCGCCTGAGGCCGCCCGGGCCACGGTCGCGTCCGAAGCCGAGGGGGTCCGCGGCCAGTCCACACCCGGCGTGCGGGAAGAGACGCACGCCGCCGCGGGCCAGCCCCGCTAAGCAAACCACCACCTCCACATCTGGCGGTCGAATTCGCCCCATTCTGAGCCTCCGCGGGTCCGGAAATGGGGCGAATTCGACCGCCAGTTGCGTGTGGACCCGGGTCAGGGGCGGCCCGTTGCGAGGTAGCGCCGTTGCGCCACCACCACGAGCCCCACCAACACCGCGGCCACCGCCGCCGTGGCGCCGAACAGCCAGGCCCACTGGCCGGCGTCGGCGAGGGGACCCGCCACCAGCGTGCCCACCGAGCTGCCGGCGAACAGGGAGGCGGCGAACAGCGCGACGGCCGTTCCGCGCAGCCCCGGCAGCACATCCGTGGCCCAGGCCTGCAGTGAGGTGTGCAGCAGTGCCCAGGTCCAGCCCAGCGCGGCGGCGGCGAACGCGACGGTCAGCACGGAGACATGGACGGCGACGGCGGCATAGCCGGCCACCATGCCCGCCCCGCCGAGGGCCATGGTCGCCGGGACGGACAGCCGGCGGAGGATGGGCCGGACCAGCCGGCTGCACGCCAGGGTGGACACCCCGTAGGCGGCAACGGCCAGACCCGCCACGGACGCGTCCAATCCTTGGTCCTGCAGGGCCGGGGCCAGCAGGGTCAACAGTCCCAGCACCACGGCCCCCTCCACGAACACCAACCCGATCACCGCGAGCATCCAGCGGTGCCGCAACGCCTCGGCGAAGGCCCCCAGCAGGGGCCGCCGGGCGGGCAATGGGGGTTCGGCCGTGGTCCACAGGGCCGCGATGCAGCCCACGGCCAGCACTGGCGGGAGGGCGAACATCAGCCGCCAGCCCACCGTCTCGCCCACGACGCCGGCCGCGGCCGTCGCGATCGCCGTCCCCACCGCGATGGCCGCCATGTTGTCCGCCAGCGCGGCCTGGCGGCGCAGAGGGGGAACGGTATCCCCGATGAAGGTGATGGCAGTGGGGATGATCCCGCCGAAGCACGCGCCGGTCAGGCAGCGGAAGAGCATCAGCACCGGCAGGGTGGGCGCGATCGCGGAGAGCAGGCCGAACACCACGGACCCGGCCAGGGCGATCCGCATCAGCCGCATCCGCCCGAACCGGTCCGAGAGGCCGCCCCAGAGTGGCTGCGTGAATCCGTAGGCGAGGAAGTACACCCCGGCCACGGCCACCGCCTCGTCCAGGGAGGCGCCCAGGTCCACGGCCAGGAACACCAGCAACGGGCTGACCGCGAAACGGTCCACGCTGGAGGTGAAGGAGGCCAGGGCGATGGAGACGGGTACGCGCTCGGGCGAGCCGCCGTCTGGCATCTGGGGGTTCTTCGGGGGCCTCACCAGGACAAGCTACGCCATGGAACAGGCCAAGGACGATCGGCTCCAGGCCGTCCGGGCTGCCCTGCTCCGGCATGCGCTTCAGCGCAGCGACCGTGACCCGACGACGGACAGCAACTGCAGTTTCTCATGGCTTTCGCTGCCGGGTATGGCGGTGTAGACCAGCAGGCGGTGGGATTGGTCCGGATCGAGCAGCGACTGACAAGTCAGCTCGAGTTCGCCGACCTCAGGGTGTACGAAGCGTTTGATCTCAGCTGGGCGAATGCCGATCTCGTGCTCATTCCACACCTCCCGGAACTCCGCACTCTGCGCCAGGAGAAGGTTGGCGTACTGCGCGGCCCGCGAGTCCGGGCCGCGCAGTGTGCAAACGTGGCGCAGGCCGGAGGCGAAGAGTCGGGAGAGGGACGCGTGGTCCTCGGGAGCGTAGAGCTCCCGTGTGGTGGGGTCGGAGAACCAGCGGTAGCCAATACTGCGGTCGGGACCACTGTAACCAGCCGTGTTTCCGGTGAGCGCGACGCCGAGCGGACTCTGACGAAGGGTCTCACCCAGCTCGGTGACGATCTCCGCAGGGGTATCGTCCAGGCGGTCGAGGATGCGCAACAGGCCCGGGCTGATGTGGGCACTGGCCGCGCCACGCGTCGGTGGACGGTGTCCGGCGAGCCGGAACAAGTGGTCGCGCTCATCAAGGCTGAGGTGGAGTCCTTGGGCGATGGAGGCGATCATCTGCTCCGAAGGGTGGGGGCCCCGCTCGCGCTCGAGCCGTGCGTAGTAGTCGGTCGACATGTGACACAGCAGCGCCGCTTCCTCCCTCCGGAGCCCGCTCGTCCGGCGCCGCGGGCCGCGTGGTAGCCCCACATCCTCCGGCTGCAGTGACTCCCGGCGCCGGCGGAGGAAGTCGGCCAGTCCGGCCCGATCGATCGTCATCTCTTCCTCCTTGGTGGCCTTCCCCGCCTTGCTGCTTCATGTCTACCGTTCGGGGCCGTGGCGCGCCACGGATCATCAATCCCCCTATCCCCTCAAGGGCGGATCAAGAGGTCCTGAATATCTTCGTCCCCATCGGGGACAGTGGAGCCATCCACGCAATCCTCAAGGAGTGAACCCATGCCACGTACACGCATCGACATCACCATCCCCGATCTGTCCGGACAGCGCGCGCTGGTCACCGGCGCAAGTGACGGGATGGGCCTGGGAATTGCCTCGCGACTGGCTGCCGCCGGTGCCGAGGTGATCATGCCGGTCCGCAACCACAGCAAGGGCGAATCCGCGGTCACCACGATCAAGCAGGTCACCCCCGGCGCGAACCTGTCGCTGCGCAGCCTCGACCTGTCCTCCCTCAGTTCCGTTGCTGCCCTCGGCCAGACCTTGCAAGAGGAGGGCCGTCCGATTCACCTTCTCATCAACAATGCCGGCGTGATGACCCCACCTGAGCGGCAGGCCACCGCTGACGGGTTCGAGCTGCAGTTCGGCACCAACCACCTCGGTCACTTCGCCTTGGTCGGCCACCTGCTGCCCCTGCTGCGCTCCGGCAGGGCGCACGTCACCTCGCAAGTGAGCATTGCCGCGAACCAGGGCGCTATCAACTGGGATGATCTGAATTGGGAGCGCAGTTATCACGGTCAGCGCGCCTACAGCCAGTCGAAGATCGCGTTCGGACTCTTCGGTCTCGAGCTTGACCGGCGCAGTCAGGCAGGCGGCTGGGGCGTCACGAGCAACCTCTCCCACCCGGGTGTCGCTCCGACGAACCTCCTAGCCGCGCGCCCCGAGCTGGGCCGCCGTGAGGAGACGCTGGGGCGGCGGGTGATCCGCGCCCTGTCGGGGCGGGGCGTCCTCGTCGGAACAGTCACCTCGGCGACTTTGCCTGCGCTCATGGCCGCAACCTCGCCCGACTCCAAGCGTGGAGGGTTCTACGGGCCACGCGGGCTCGGGCACCTCAGTGGAGCCCCGGCAGAGCAGAGACTCTATTCTCGCCTACGCAGCGCAGAAGAAGCGCGCCGCATCTGGGAGATCTCTGAGCACCTGACCGAGGTTGCCTTTCCGTCTGACGGACGAACCGCCCGGTAGAGCCGGGATGCGGATCCTGCCCACCCGGAGTTCTCCGTGTTCTGCTTCCGCGAGGGGACCCTGGCCGCCGTGGAGTCCGTGAACATGCCCAACGACCACCTCTCAGCCCACGGCGGTGTAGCCAGCACCCAGCACGTCCGCCGCCACCGAGTGGCTAGGCAGGAAGCAACAGGGCGAGGACCACCACGATCGGCAAAGAGATGACCGAGGAGATGGACGTTGACATCGTGAGCGTCTTGAGGGAGCCCTTGGTCGTGAGGCCGAGCAGCGAGTTGAACATCCAGAAGAAGTTGCTGTTCACCTGGAGCGCGAACATCGCACCGGAGGCGATGGCCAGGCCCATCGCAATGGGACTCACGGCCACCGCCCCGAGCACCGGCGCGATGATGCCGGCCGCCGCGATAGCCGCGACGGAGACCGAGCCGATGGCCAGGTGCAAGAGCGCCGCGACGAACCAGGCCAGCACGATGATCAGGACGGTCGGCATGCTCTCATCGGCCGTGAACAGACCCGCCAGGAGCTGGTCGAGACCCGAAGCGCCGATCACGGCACCGAGCGAACCGCCCACGCCGGTGATGAGCAGGATCTCGCCGGTGGTGTGGAAGCCGGACTGCAGAGCCTCCTGCGTGGTGTCATTGCCGTTCGTGATCCGGGACAGCAGATAGGCGCCGAGCAGGCCGATGAACAGGGCTATATTGGCGTCCCCGAAGAACTCGATGACCGGATTGCTGAATTCGAAGAGGCCCGCGAATGCCCCGAAGGCGATGAGCACGAGTGGCACGATGATCGGCAGGAACAGGACGATCAGGGGCAGCTCACGCGCCGCCGTCGCCGTGCTGGCAGAGCCGGTCTGCCCGTCCGAGCCGGTGGACCCGGCACCGCCCGCACCACCGGTGGTTCCGGCGTGGCCGGTGGAGTCCCCGTGAGCCGCCTGGACGCGGGCCTCCTCGAGCTCCGACGCGGGGGCCTTGCCCTCGTCGGTCGCGGGCTTCCAGTAGTTCGTGCGCAGGATGAGGCGCATCACGAGCGTGGTGAGGAGAGCCGTGACCGGCCCCAAGACGAGGCCGTAGAGCAGCCACTGGCCCAGCGGGATGTCCATGAGCCCGGTGATGGAGATGGCAGCCAGACCCGGGACGACGAACACGTAGCCCGAGAAGATACCCGTGCCGAGTGCCGCGGCCAGGAGGGGCAGGCCGTGCTTGCCGATCTTCGGGGCGGCGGACCGTGCCACGGGGGCCGCGAGGACCACCTGGACATCCACGTAGATGGACGGCATCACCACGGACAGCAACGCCGCCAGCGAATACGGCAGCCGATGCGCGCCCACCGTCCGCACGAGGACCGTCACGAGTCGGGTGAAGGCGCCACTGGCGTGCAGCTGGGAGCCGATGAGCACGCCGAAGCCGATGAGCAGCCCGACCTCGACCATGATCTCGCCGAATCCCGTGGTGATCGCCTCGACGGTGCCAGCCAGGCCCACTCCGGAGGCGATCCCCAGGTACAGGCAACCGAGGACCAGGCTGATCACCGGATCCACCTTGAGGCGGATGATGAGGACGACGATCACCAGGATGGCGATGAGGGTGTGAACGGCGATCATGGTGCTACCTTCCGCACGGGATGGAGGCGTCATTCCTCCTGCGGAGTCGAATGGCCCGGGTGCTGCAACCCGCCGACCCTAGCAAGGGTGTGAGTGGCAACACAAAGGTACCCCGCGGCCTCGACCGGGTCGCGGGGTACCTGACTCGCCATCCCGCGGAGGGGTCAGCCGACGGGTGTGCTGTCTGCCTCACCCGACGAGGGCTCCGCCTTCAGCAGGCCCAGGGCGTGCGGCTCCTGGAAATTCCTCAGGCCGATCGTGCCCATCTCGCGGCCGATGCCGGACTGCTTGATGCCGCCGAAGGGGGCGCGCTGGTCCAGCAGGGCCGGTCCGTGGGTGTTGTGGAAGACGTAGCCGGCCTGCAGCCGGGAGCCGACCTCGATGGCGGTCTGCTCGTCAGCGGTCCACACGGAGTTGCACAGGCCGTACTGCGTGTCGTTGACCATCCGGATGCCGTCCTCGAGGTCCTCGAAGGCGAGGATCGGGATGGTCGGCCCGAACTGCTCCTCGGTGACCACGCGCAGGGCCGGGTCCGGGTCCAGCACGAGCGAGGGGCGCATGAAGTGTCCCTCGGCCCATTCGCCGCCGGGCAGTTCGCCGAACTCGCGGACCTCGGCACCGGAGTCCTTGGCCTCCTGGACCAGGGCCTGCACGAACTCGAGCTGGGCCTTCTGATGGAAGGGGCCCATGGTGGTGGAGGAGTCCGTGGCCGGGCCGAGCTTGACCTGCTCCAGGCGCTGGGTCAATTCCGCCACCAGCTCGTCCTTCTTGGAGGAGTGGACGTAGATGCGCTTGGCGTTCATGCAGACCTGGCCGGTGGTGCCGAAGATGCCCATGAACAGCAGGTCCATGTTCTGTTCGGTGAACTCGGCGTCCTCGAGGATCAGCACGCCGTCGTTTCCCCCGAGTTCCAGGGTGACGTTGGTCAGCGTCTGTGCAGCCATGGACATGATCTTCTTGCCGCCACCGACGGAGCCGGTGAAGCAGACCTTGGCCACGTTCTGGTTGGAGACCAGGGCCTCGCCGATCTCGGCGTCCTCGCCGGTGACCACGTTGAGCACGCCGGCGGGCAGCCGCTCCGCCACGCGCTGCACGGCGCGGGTGGTGGCCAGCGGGCAGGAGGGCGGTGGCTTGACCACCACGGTGTTGCCGGCCATCAGGGCGTAGGGCAGGGAGGCGCCGAGGATGGCGATGGGCCAGTTGAAGGGCACGATGATCGTCACCACGCCCATGGGCTGGTGGGAGATGCGCACCTCGGTGGGCGGCCCTGGAAGGGTCTCGACGGCGTCCACCTCCTCGGCGAGGCCGATCGCCAGTTCGAAGCGCTGGACCAGGCCCATCAGGTCAAAGGTCGATTCCCCGACGACCTTGCCGTTCTCGGAGGAGAGGATGGCGGCCTCCTGTCCGGAGCCTTCCATGATGGCGGCGGCGGCCGCGGTCAGGGCCTCACCGCGTTCGGTTCCGGACAGGGCGGCCCAGGCCGGGAAGGCCTCCTGGGCGGCGGCGACGGCGGCCAGTGCCTGCTCGCGCGACGCGGCGGCCGCCTGGCCCACCACCTCGGAGGGTTTTGCGGGATTGACGACGGTCAGCTTGGACTCGCCCTGGTGCTCCCGCCCCCCGTAGTACAACGGCGTGCTGGGACGATCGTGGTCCTCGACGCTTCCCGGTGATGGGGAGGTGGTGGTGTCAGTCATGATGCCTCTTTCAGGGATGATGAATGCGGCCGATGTGAAGTGGAATGCCTAAAACAAATGCCGTGAAAACGGTTCCACGGTGAGACGGCGAGCCCCGGCGACGCAGGCGCGACAGCGTGAGGAACATCACTTCAAGGATAGTGAACCAAAGCCGTTCGGGGTGCGTCAAGGACGAGGTGCCGCCGAGGAGTCGTTTTTGGTACCGCCGGGCTTGGGGGAGTGGGTTTCTGAACAAAAGGGCAGGTCAGACGGACCCTGTGACAGTTAGCGCAAATTTGCGTGAAATACCCCTTTACGCGGACACTCGGGGGAGCCTATGGTCTCCAGAGACATAGATCACATCTCAGCGAAGTGGCTGGGGTAACGCGATTTCCCTGGGGGAACACATGGCGGCAACCATCACGAGACCGGAGACCGATGTTTCCGAGTTGGAAGACCTTTCGTACGAGCTGAGGGAGAAATTGCTCCTTCTCTGCGGAGAGTATGACGGTTCAGTGCACATAGGTGGTGACCTTTCCTGTGCTGACATATTGACCTTGTTGTTCCAGTACGGGATGCATGTGGACCCACAGGACCTGCACAACCCTGAGCGGGACCGGTTCGTCCTGAGCAAGGGCCACGCAGCGGTCTGCATGTACATCACGATGGCCATCCGCGGGTTCTTCGACTACCGGGAGATCGTGGACACCTACGGCCAACTCGGCTCCGCCTACGGCATGCACCCGTGCAAGGTGCAGCTGCCCGGTGTGGAGGTGTCCACCGGCTCCCTCGGCCACGGCCTGCCGCTGGCCACCGGCATGGCCCTGCACGGCAAGCGCAGCGGCATGGACCACCGCGTCTTCACCCTCATGGGGGATGGCGAGACCGGCGAGGGGTCCGTGTGGGAGGCCGCCCTGGCGGCCCACAGCAACAACCTGGGCAACCTGGTGGCGTTCATCGACCGCAACCGTCAGCTGATGACGAGTTTCTCCGAGGAACGCGTGAAGCTGGAGCCCTATCCGGACAAGTGGCGTGCCTTCGGCTGGAATGTCATCGAGGTGGACGGCCATGACATGGCTGCCCTCGTGCAGGCCTTCGACTCCCTGCCGGCCCCGGATTCGGACGTTCCCACCGTGGTCATCTGCGACACGGTCAAGGGCAAGGGCGTCGACTTCATGGAGCGCAACCTCGCCTGGCACGCCGGCTCCCTCAATGACACGGATCTTCAGCGGGCCCTGGCCTCGCTGGCCCACGGACGAAAGGCGGCGTGAGCATGTCCACTGCAGCCAAGACAGGCACCGAACCCGGCACGGACCAGATCACCTCCTTCACCTTCGGGGAGCTGCTCTCCTCCCGGACCGTGATCGGCCAGACACTCAAGGAACTCGGCGAGACCCATGACAACCTGTGGGTTCTCACCCCGGACATCGGGGCCACCCTGGTCGAGTTCCGGGATGCCTATCCGGACCGTTTCGTGGATGTGGGCCTGTCCGAGCAGGCCTGCGTGGGCATTGCCGCCGGCCTGGCCAACGAGGGCAACATCCCGGTGGTCTCCGGCATGCTCCCGTTCCTGAGCATGCGCGCCCTGGAGCAGGTCCGCTCGGACATCTGCTATCCGAACCTGCCCGTGAAGATCGTCGGGACCCACGGCGGGCTCGTCGGCAACGGCGGCTCCACCCACTACGCCGTGGAGGACCTGGGCCTGATGACCTCCCTGGTCAACATGACCGTCACCTCGATCGGGGACCCCCTCATGGTCGGCGAGGTGCTGCGCCAGTCCATGTCCATGACCGGACCGCTGTACATCCGCCTGGCCGTCGGCAAGAAGGACAAGGTGGTCTACGAGCCCGGCTCCGTGACGGTGGAGATCGGCAAGGGGATCACCGCCCGCGAGGGCACTGACCTGACCCTCTTCGCCCACGGCGAGACCGTGTCCCAGGCATTGGACGCCGCGGACATCCTGGGCGCCGAGCACGGCATCAACGCCCGCGTGGTGGACATGTTCACCCTCAAGCCGATCGACGAGGACCTCATCCTGCGCTGCGCCGAGGAGACCGGCCGCTTCGTGGTGGTCGAGGATCACCTCGCCTACGGCGGACTCGCCTCGCAGATGGCGGACGTCATCGCGGACCGGGGCATCCGGCTCGACGGGTTCCGCCGCCTGGGCATCCCGCAGGTCTTCGCGGGCTTCGGCGAGGATACCGAGCTCCGGGACAAGCACGGCTATGGGCTGCAGGCCACCGTGGACGCGGCCCTCGCGGTCACTGGAGGCCGCCCTGCCGAAAGCGAAAGCACGGGGGACATCGCATGACCAGCACCAGCACCACCGTGAGCGCCGCTACGGAAGGTGCGCCGGACGGCGTCGAGACCGTCGCGGTCACCCGCATCGGCAGCCTTCGGGCGCCCGACGCCGGCCAGCGCGGGACCATCGGCGTCGTCACCTTCCCCGCGGACGAGGTGGGCCCGGAGGACGTGCGCATCACCGTCGCCTATGCCGCGATCTGCGGCTCAGACCCCCACCTGGCCGAGGGATTCTTCGGCACCGAGGTGCCGATCGGGCTGGGACACGAGATCTCCGGCGTCGTGGCCGAACTCGGGCCGAAGGTGCGCCGGACGGACCTGCGGGTGGGGGACCGCGTCTCGGGCAACTTCGTCCGCTTCTGCGGGGCCTGCCCACCCTGCCAGGACGGACGCCAGCAGTTCTGCGAACACCTGGGCGACTACAACCGCCCCGGCATGGCCCGCTCCGTCGTCTGGCACGAATCGCAGGTCTACCAGCTCCCGGAGGAGGTCTCCCTGCTCAAGGGTTGCCTGCTGGAGCCCACCTCCGTGGCCGTGCGCATCGCGGACAAGGCCCGGGTGCGTCCGGGCGACCGCGTGGCGATCTGCGGCGGTGGGCCCATCGGCCAGCTCACCCTGCAGCTCATGGCTCGGTACGGGGCCACCTCGCTCACGCTCATCGAACCGATCGCGGAGCGCCGCGAACTCGCCCGGCGCTGTGGAGCGCTTCACGTGATCGACCCCAAGGACGAGTCCCTGGAGGAGCGGACGCGCGAGATCACCGGTGGGGCCGGCTTCGACGTCGTGATCGATGCCTCCGGCTCCCGGCACGCGGTGGCGGGGTTGCTGGACATCGCGGCTCCGGGTGGCACCGTGGTCTACGGGGCCATGTACCCGGAGGACTACGAGCTGCCGCTGAACCTCTCCGACTACCTGTACCGCAAGGAGTTGACCCTCACCGGGGTCTTCGTCTCCCCGTACACGTTCCCGCGGGCCGTGCGCATCCTGGCTGAGCTGGACCTGGAGCCCTTCCTGCAGTCGGTCTTCGACCTGGAACAGGCCGCCGAGGCCTTCGAGACGCACGTGGGCGGGGCCTTCCCGAAGGTCATCATCCGCTGCAATCGGCTGCCGGAGGACGCATGAGCGCCCCGGTGATCGAACAGCAAGACGAGGTCGGGACCGAGCGCCTGGCGCTGCGCGCCTCCGGTATCTCCAAGCACTTCGACGGCGTGGCCGCCCTGACCGAGGCGCGGCTGGAGGTCCGACCCGGGGAGATCCACGCCCTGCTCGGGGAGAACGGTGCTGGCAAGTCGACACTGATCAAGGTCCTCACCGGGGTCCACCAGCCCGACGCCGGCTCGATCGAGTCCGATGGCACCGCCGTGCACTTCTCCGGGGTCCGTGATGCCAACCATGCCGGTGTGGTGGCGCTCTACCAGGAACTGTCGATCATCCCGACCATCAGCGTGGCTGAGAACATCCTGCTGGGCGACCAGACGCCGAGCTCGGCGGGGATCTTCCGCTGGACCGAGGTTCGCCGCGAGGCGCAACGGCATCTCGACCGCCTCAACCAACGCATCCCCGTGCGCCGACTGGCCGGCCGGCTCTCCCCGGTGCAGCAGACGATGGTCGCGGTCGCCCGGGCGCTCGCAGCCGATGCCCGCGTCCTGATCCTCGATGAACCCACGGCGTCTCTGACGGACACCGAGATCAGGGACCTCTTCTCGGTGCTGCGTAGCTTGCGGGCTGAGGGGGTGGGGATCGTCTACGTCTCCCACCGGCTCGAGGAGGTGTTCGAGCTGTGCGACCGGGTGACGATCATGCGCAACGGATCGACCATCTCCACCCGGGACGTCGCGGACATCTCCATCGACGAGGTCATCTCCACCATGGTCGGGGGCGCCCCCGGGGACATGTACCCCGGACGCGGTACGGCCACGGACCGCCCCGTGGTGACGGTGGACTCCCTCACCGGGAACCGGGTGCAGGATGTCTCGTTCACGGCCCATGCCGGAGAGGTGCTCGGCGTCGGTGGCCTCGCCGGGTCCGGACGCAGCGAGCTACTGCGCCTGCTGGCCGGCGACCAGAAGTACGTGTCGGGAACCATCACCGTGGCGGGGAAACAGCTCTCGGTCTCCGGCAGCGTGGGTGCCGTGCTGGATGCCGGCATGGTTCTGGTCCCCGAGGAACGCCGCAGTCAAGGGGTATCCCTCGGTGCCTCCATCCAGGACAACATCGCCATGGCGAACCTGGACCAGGTCAGCTCGGCCGGCTGGATGTCCGCCCGCCGCGTGACCGCTCTGGCCCGGAAGGGCATGGAGGAGCTGCGCATCAAGGCCCAAGGCCCCCGGCAGGCCGTGGGTCTGCTCTCCGGCGGCAACCAGCAGAAAGTCGTACTGGCCAAGATGCTCGCCCGCGACCCGCACGTGCTGTTGCTCGACGAACCCACCCGCGGGATCGACGTCGGGACCAAGGCGGAGATCTACCGGTTGATCCGTCAGTTGGCCGCGCAGGGAACCACCGTGATCGCGGTCAGCTCCGAACTCCCCGAACTCATCGGGTTGTCCGACCGGATCCTCATCATGCACGAAGGCCGAATCTCCGGCGAAATGCCTGCCGAAGGCGCGGACGAGGAAGTCCTGCTCTCATACTGCTATGGAAGGAGTGGCTGAGATGGCCACCGCAACCGTCCCTGAGGCCTCGGCCGCGCCCCCGCTGGCGGAAAAGCGCCCGCCCCTGGTCCAGATGGTCTGGCAGGGCGGCACCATCATCGCCCTGGTCGCACTCATCGTGATCTTCGGAGTGCTGAACCCCACCGCATTCCTCAGCCTGGGGAATCTGACGAACGTCCTGGCCCAGGTGGCCATCCTGACCATCATCGCCGCAGCCCAGACCATGGTCATGGTGACCGGCCACTTCGACCTCTCCGTCGGCACCACGGCCACCCTCTCGGGAGCGACCGCCTCGGCACTGATGCTCTCCGGGCTCCCGGTGCCGATGGCCATCCTGCTGGGACTGGCAGCCGGGCTGGTGGTCGGCATGATCAACGGACTGCTCGTGGCCTACCTCAAGATCTCCGCGATCGTGGCCACGCTGGCGACCATGACCACCGTGGGCGGTCTGGCCTTCATCGTCACGGACGGCACCACTCTCTACGGCATGCCCGAGTCCTTCTTCTGGATCGGGCAGGCCCGCCCCCTGGGCCTGCCTATGCCGATCCTCTTCGCGGCCGCCGTCGCCCTCATCGTCTGGGTGGTGCTGCGGTACACCACCATCGGCCGCCGCTGGTACGCCGTGGGTGGCAACGCCGAGGTGGCCCGGCTGTCCGGGGTCAGCGTCCGCCGGAACGTGTTCTGGGCCTTCGCCCTCGCCGGCCTGGCGTCAGGGCTCGGCGGGATCGTGCTGGTCAGCCGGCTCTCCAGCGCCAGCGCCACCAGCGCCAACGACTACATGATGCTGGCCGTGGCGGCCGTCTTCCTGGGCATGACCATCGCCAACTCCGGTCAAGCCAACCTCGGCGGCACCCTCGTGGGCGTGGGCATCATCGGTGTCCTCCAGAACGGCCTGAACATCGTGGGGGTCAACACCTACGTCCAGCAAGTCCTGACCGGCCTGATCATCGTCGGGGCCGTCCTGTTGTCCTCCTTCAAGTCCAAACACTCGTAGCACCGCGGGCTCACTGCACCGCGGACATCACCGGACATCCCCGTCCACTCACCACACGGCCGCCCTCGGCGGCATTTCCCCCAGGGAGAAGATCATGCGCACACCACTGAAGCTCACCGCAGGCTTGGCCGTTGCCGGACTGCTGGCCCTGACCGGATGTTCAGGCGACGCCGGCGCCGGAGGTGGAGGCGGAGAGGGCGAACCCTTCAAGGTTGCCGCCTTCACTGCCGGCTACGGCACGCCCGCCGGGAAGGAGTCCCTCGACGAACTCGTCGAGAAGGGCAAGGAACAGGGCTGGGACGTCACCCTGTACACCTCGGACTTCGACTACGACAAGATCAACACCGACATGCAGTCGGCCATCACCCAGGGGACTGACGTCATTGTGGCCGGCTTCCCGGACCCCCGGCAGATCGCCCCCTTGGTCACCGCCGCGGAAAGTTCTGATATCCCGATCTTCTCGATCGACGGTGGCGTGGAGCCCAACGAGGACTTCGTCCAGGACATCACGTTCGACCAGCAGCAGATCGCCGACCTGGGCATCAACGCGCTCGACGAGGCCTTGGGCGGGCTCGAGGGCAAGGATGTCATGGTGATCGGCCACGATCCGCACGTCGGGATCATGACCCGCAGCAACATCGCCGTTGATGAGCTCGAAGCCGCCGGGGCCACCATCGCCGGCGGCGAGATGAAGCAGGTGCTGAACCCGGGCACCTCGCAGGAGGAGACCCTGAAGTTCGTCACCGACTACCTGCAGGCCAATCCGGACGGGCTGGACGGCATCTGGACCGGTTGGGACCATGCAGCGCTCGGCGCCGTCCAGGCCATCAACGAGTCCGGCCAGGACGACATCTACGTGACTGGTGTGGACGCCCTCGGTGCTGCTGCGGCGGAGATCGAGAAGGAAGGTCCCTTCTACGCATCGGTGCTGCAGGACTGGTCCCAGGTCGTGGACATGACGGTCGAGAGCGTGGAGGCCTACCGGGAGTCCGGAGAGCTTCCCGCCGAGAACTTCGTGGAAGTCGAGGCCGAACTCATCGACCGCACCAACGTGGCCACCTACGAACCGAAGATGTGAGTGGCCTATGAGTGAGACCGCCACCGGCACCCAGCGTGTGATGGACCTGTTCTCGATGCGCGACGACATCGTCGTGGTCACCGGGGCCTCGAGCGGCATCGGCCGCGCCGCGGCCGAGATCTACGCCGACGCCGGCGCGACCGTCGTCGTCCTCGGCCGGGACCAGCGCCGGCTGGACGAGGTCAGGGACGCGATCGCCGCCACCGGGGGCACGGCCCACGCCTACGCCGCCGACCTGGCCGCGCCGGGCGCCGTCGATGCGGTGCTGGAGCGGATCGTGGCGGAGGTGGGCCGCCCGACGGTGGTGGTGGCCAATGCCGGCATCGCCGGAGGCGGCAGCTACCGCACGGAGGGCGGGGCCATCGGCCGGTACCCGGACGAGGAGTGGCGGGACGTGGTGGCCACCAACCTCAACGGCACCTTCGAGACCGTCCGCGCCGCCGCCCGCGTCCTGCCGGACCACGGCCGGATCCTGGTGACCTCCTCCACCGCCGGGCTGCGCACCGATCCGATGGTCTCCTACGCCTACGGCGCCACCAAGGCCGGGATCATCAACCTTGCCCGGCAGGCCGCCCTGGAACTCGCACCCCGCGGGATCCGCGTCAACGTCATCGCCCCCGGCCCCTTCAAAGGCACCCGGATCGGCGGGGACGCCGTGCTGGACGAGGCCGGAGAGCGGCTGTGGGAGGAGACAATCCCACTGGCCCGGATGGGCACCATGGCAGAGATCCAGGCCCCGATGCTCTTCCTCGTGGCCCCCGGCAACTCCTTCGTCACCGGGGCCGTCCTGGCTGTCGACGGCGGGGCCCTGGCCCTCTCCCACGGCATGTTCTGAACAAGCCGGCCCGGTGCGACCCAACCCGCCCCACCCCGAGGCGGGCTGCCTTGACGCGGCCCACCTCGATGTCACCTGACCTGACCCATCGGACCCGATCCGACCTGACCGAAAGAGGCCCCATGACCACCCTGACGGACAAAGTCCTGCTCATCACCGGCGGAGCGAGCGGCATCGGCCGCGCCACCGTGCGCCGCTGCGCCGAGAAGGGCGCCACGGTGATCGTGGCAGACCTGAACCTCGACGGCGCCAAGGCGGTGGCCGATGAGGTCGCCGCAGCCGGCGGGACAGCGCACGCGGTGGCCGTCGACGTCTCGGACTTCGCCGCCGTCGAGCGGGCCGTGCAGTCCGCCGTGGACGCCTTCGGACGCCTGGACGGCATCTTCAACAACGCGGGCATCGCCGGCGGCAAGCCGTTGCTGGACCACGATCCGGCTAAGGACTACCACCCGATGATCCGGATCGATCAGGACGGCGTGTACTACGGCATCCTGGCCGCGGCACGGCAGTTCGTGAAGCAGGGCGGTGGCGGGGTCATCGTCAACACGTCCTCCATCTACGGGGAGCAAGCTGCTGAATTGTCCTTCACCTACAGTGCCGCCAAGGCCGCCGTCATCTCCTTCACCCGCTCGGCCGCCTATGAACTGGCCGAGCACGGTACCCGGGTACTGGCGATCACCCCGGGGCGCGCGAACACCGCGATCATCCAGCAGTTCCCCCAGCACCTGCGGGACCTCTTCGCCTCCGAGCAGCTGCGCAACACGATGACGGAACCGGAGGAGATCGCGAACGTGGTGGCCTTCCTGTTCTCCGAGGAGTCCAACGCCATGAACGGCACCGTGGTGAACGTGGATGACGGCTATTCGGTGTTCAAGCACCGCTTCGAGCTGCCGGAGTTCTGAGATGTCGCTGCCCGCCTCAGCCGCCGAACCGCTACAGGACTCCAGGGTGCGGGTGGACCTGGCCTGCCAGAGCGCGGCCTTCACCACGGACCCATTCAGTCCGGAGTTCACCCGCTCGCTCCCGGTCCTGCAGGACGCCGGATACCGGCGCGTGGTGCTCGGTCCGCTGGATCCGTCCAGCCGCGGGATCGAGTCCCTCGGACAGCGGATTCACGACGCCGGCCTGGCCCCCATCACGATGGCCGTCCAGTCCCCGGAGGCGAACGTCACGTCTGACGAGCCGAACGTGCGCCGGCGCGGGTTCGAGCAGCTGCGCCGGTTCGTGGACATGACAGAGCGGATGGGCGGGGACCAGCTCAACGGGGTGCCTTACGGCGTCCACGGTGACACCACCGTCCGGCCCGCGGAGGGAGCGCTCGCCAACACGGCGCAACTGGTGGGTGACGTGGCGGATGAGGCCGCCGCCGCCGGGATCCTGATGACCTTCGAGGTGGTCAACCGGTACGAGACCTCCGTGCTGAACACGGCGGCCCAGGCCGTGCGGTTCGTGGAGCTCTCCGGGTCGAGGAACCTGAAGATCCACCTGGACACCTTCCACATGGCCATCGAGGAGAAGGACCTGCTCGGGGCGGTGGCCCACGCCCTTCCGCACCTGGGGTACCTGGAGTTCGGGCAGTCCTCCCGCGGGCTGCTTTCCACGGGTTCCCTGGACCTGCCCCGGATCCTGGCGGAGGTCCAGGTCCTGGGCTATGCGGGACGGTTCGGCGTGGAGGGATTCAGCCGTGCCGTCATGCAGGAACCGGTGGCGGACGCCCTGAAGATCTGGGACACCACCTTCCGCACGGGCGAGGAGTTCGTCCGTGACGCTGCCGCTCTCTTCGCCTGACGCGGGCCCCGCCCCCGGGCTGGATAGATTGGGAGGCATGTCTCCGGAACGCGATGACCTGCTGGCCTATCCCCGCCCGTCCGTGGCGGCCGACGTCGTGCTCCTGACCGTGGCCGACGGGGAACTGAACGTGGTCCTGCGGAAGCGGGACCAGGGCAGCCATGCGGGGGAGTGGATGCTGCCGGGCACCATGCTGCGTGAACGCGAGCGGCTGGGTGACGCGGTGCTGCGGTGCCTGGACACGCGGATGCACATCCAGGGCCGCTCGCCGAGACAGCTCCATGTCTTCGACGATCCCGGGCGGGACGAACGCGGCTGGGTCCTCACCGTCACCCACCTGGACGTGCTGCCGTTGTCCGAGCTGACACTGGGGCTGGAGCACGGCCATGGTCAATTGCGACCGGTGTCCGAGGTCCACGGCCTTCCCTTCAGCCATGACGAGATCATCGCGTGGGCCGTGAAGATGGTGCGCTGGGAGTACGGCCAGGCCCCGGACCCGTGGAACCTACTGGACTCCCAATTCACCATGACCCAGCTTCGCCAGGCCCATGATGCCGTGGCGGGAACCGTCCATCAGAAGGACACCTTCCGGCGGACCATGGAGCCGCTCCTCGAGGCACTCGAGGAGCGGGCCGTGCCGCCGGGTGGCAACGGACTGGGCCGTCCGGCCCGGATCTACCGGAAACGCCCGGACGGGTATCAGCCCGTCCTGATCATGGCTTAGGAGGCCACCGTGAAGATCGAAGCACTGGTTGTCGAAGAGAAGAACGCCCCTTTCGTCCGGGAGGAGCTCGAACTCGAGCAGCCGGGCCCCGGTGAGGTCCTGGTGCGGGTGGTGGCCTCCGGGGTGTGCCATACGGACGCCATCACCCAAGCCGGGGACATGCCCCTGCCGCTGCCCGGCGTGCTCGGCCACGAGGGCTCAGGGGTGGTGGAGGCCGTCGGCGAAGGCGTGGGCTCGGTAGCGGTGGGTGACCACGTCATCATGGGCTGGCCCTACTGCGGTCAATGCCGGAACTGCCGCCGTGGCGAGCACCGCTACTGCGACCTGCTCGGTCCGGCCGTGGCCAGCGGACAGCGGTTCATCGGCCCCCAGGCCGGAACCTCGGCCTACTCTCGCGCCGACGGATCCACGCTGTCCGGGCACTTCTTCGGCCAGTCCTCCTTCGCGACCTATGCACTGGCCAACGCGAACGCCCTCGTGACCGTGGACCCGGGGGTCCCACTGGAGTTGGTGGGCGTGCTGGCCTGCGGCATCACCACCGGTGCGGGTGCCATCCTGAACACCGCCCGTCCCGCCGCCGGGGAGTCTGTGGTCATCTACGGCGCGGGGGCAGTGGGACTCGCGGCGATCATGGCGGCCCGCAACACCCCGGCCACCACGATCATCGCCATCGACCTGCACGATTCCCGCCTGGACCTGGCGGCCCGGTACGGCGCCACCCACATCATCAACTCCGGGCGTGAGAATGCGCTGGAGCGGATTCTGGAGATCTGCGGCGGCCGCGCGGACTTCGCCGTGGACTGCACCGGGGTGGTGGCCGTGATCGAGGAGGCCGCCGAGGCGGTCGGGATGCTCGGCACGCTGATCCTGATCGGCGGGGCGCCGGCCGAGGCCCGGTTCAGCCTGGATCACCAGCGGACCCTGTGGGGCAAGCACGTGGTGGGCACCCTGGGCGGCTCCGGCACCTCGCAGGACCTGATCCCCGCACTGATCTCGCTGTACCAGCAGGGCCGGTTCCCGTTCGATGAGCTGGTCCGGTACTACGACTTCGACCAGGTGGACCAGGCCTTCGCCGACTCCAAGTCCGGCGAGACCATCAAACCGGTACTGCGGATCGGTTAGTGCGAGGTGTCCGGAGAACCGGAGCCGGACGGCCGGCGTTGCTCGAACGCCGCGTCGAAGGACGCGGACGGTGCCGGGAAGTCCAGCTTCCTCAGCACTGCGAGGGCCTCCGGCGCACCGTGCAGCCGGTCCATCCCGGCGTCCTCCCATTCGATCGAGATCGGACCGTCGTAGCCGATCGCCGCCAGCGAGCGGAACGCATCCTCCCACGGCACATCACCTCGTCCCACCGAGACGAAGTCCCAGCCGCGCCGCGGGTCGCCCCACGGCAGATGTGAGCCGAGCACGCCGTTGCGGCCTCCGCCCATCCGCATCCGCGTGTCCTTGCAGTCCACGTGGTAGATCCGGTCGGCGAAGTCGGAGATGAACTCCACCGGATCGATCCCCTGCCACATCATGTGGCTCGGATCCCAGTTCAAGCCGAACGCCTCACGGTGACCCACGGCTTCCAGCGTCTTGACCGTCGACCAGTAGTCGTAGGCGATCTCGGTCGGATGCACCTCATGGGCGAAGCGCACCCCGCACTCATCGAAGACATCCAGGATGGGGTTCCACCGGTCGGCGAAGTCCCGGTAGCCCGCCTCGATGACCTCCCCCGGCACGGGCGGGAACAGGGTCACGTACTGCCAGATCGAGGACCCGGTGAATCCGACGACGGTGTCCACTCCCAGCCGCCGTGCCAGCCGTGCGGTGTTCTTGAGCTCCTCGGCCGCCCGCTGGCGGACGCCCTCCGGGTCGCCGTCGCCCCACACCCGGTCGCCGACGATCGCCTGGTGGCGGAAGTCGATCGGGTCGTCGCAGACCGCCTGTCCCGTCAGGTGGTTCGAGATGGCCCAGACGCTCAACCCATACCGCTCCAGGATGCCGAGGCGCTCGGCGATGTAGTCGTCATCGTCCCAGCGCCAGGCATCGAGGTGCCCGCCGGAGACCGCGATCTCCAATCCGTCGTAGCCCCAGCCGGCCGCGAGGCGGGCGACGTCTTCGAGGGGCAGGTCGACCCATTGGCCGGTGAACAGGGTGTAGTTGCGTGCCATCCGGTTGCTCCTTCGGTTCGGGGTTCTGCGGTGGGGATCTGTGGTGCGGTTCGATGCTGCGGCGCCGCTGCTAGCCGGTCGCCGTCCAGGCGCTGCCGTGCTCCGCGCTGCGCTGGACGCCGTCGAGGACGCGTTGCACCTGGTAGCCGTCGGCGAAGGACGGCTCGGGCTGCCGGCCCTCGGTGACGGTCTCGACGAAGTCACGGGCCTGGTGCACGAAGCCGTGCTCGTAGCCGAGCGCGTGGCCGGTGGGCCACCAGGCGGACATATAGGGGTGCTCGGGCTCGGTGACCATGATGTCCGTGAAGCCCTGGCGGGTGCCGGGGGCGGTCGCGTCGTAGAAGCCCAACGAGTTGTAGTTCTCCAAGTCGAACGCGATCGCACCGAGGGATCCCGAGACCTCGATGCGCAGGGAGTTCTTGCGCCCGGTGGCCATACGGGTCGCCTCGAAGGAACCGATGGCGCCGCCGTCGAAACGGGCGGTGAACAGGGCGGCGTCGTCCACGGACACCCGGCCGCGCTCCGACGCCGAGTCCGGAAGCGGCCGTTCCTGGACGAACGTGTTCAGGATGCCGCTCACGCCGGTCACCTTCTGCCCGGTGATGAACTGGGACAGGTCGACGGCATGGGCGCCCAGGTCACCGAGCGCGCCGGAGCCGGCATGCTCCTTCTGGAGCCGCCAGGTCAGGGGTGCCTCGGCGTCGTACAACCAGTCCTGCAGGTAGGCGGCACGGACCTGGCGGACCTCGCCGATCGCACCGGAGCGGACGAGGTCACGGGCGAAGGCCGCGGCGGGCACCCGGCGGTAGGTGAACCCGACCATGGCGAAGACGTTCGCCCCGGTCCGTTCCGCGGCCTCGGCCATCGCCGCGGCCTCCCCGAGGGTGTTCGCGAGAGGCTTCTCGCACAACACGTGCTTGCCGGCCTCCAATGCGGCAATGGCCATCTCGGCGTGGGAGCCGCCGGGGGTCACGATGTCCACCACGTCGATGTCCTCCCGCTCGACGGCGGCGCGCCAGTCCGTGGCGGTCTCCGCCCACCCCCACCGGGTGGCGGCAGCCTCGACGCCGGCGGCACGGCGGCCCACCAGCAACGTCATCTCCGGACGGGCGGACAGATCGAAGAACCGGGGCGCCACCCGCCACCCCTGCGAATGGGCGGCTCCCATGAAGCCGTGCCCGATCAGGGCGATCCTCAGGGGCGGTGCGGGGCGGGGCATGGTCTCTCCTGCAGGGGGCGTCGGCTGGACGACGGATGGATGGCGGATGGATGACGGCTCGTTGATGGCGGCATGCGGGGCGGGGCGTTCCACCGGGGAACGCCCCGCCCCGCAGCGGATGGCTCTACGACTCGAACGCGGTGGGGAGGTACTCCTCGACGTTCTCGCTGGTGACCACCGGGGCGTTCAGGACGATCCGCTTGGGGACCTCCACCTCCACCAGGTCGCTCATGGCCTTGTCCTGGGCGATCAAGCGCGCCAGCCGGACGCCGTCGGCCGCCTGGGTGGACGGGTAGATCACCGTGGCCTCGAGGACGCTTTCACCGGACTGGATCTCCCGCATGGCGTTGGCGGAACCGCCGCCGCCGACCATGATGAACTCGTCACGGCCGGCATTGTCGATGGCGGACAGGACGCCGATGCCCTGGTCATCGTCATGGTTCCAGAGGGCATCGATCTCCGGGGCGGCTGCGAGCAGCTGGGACGTGGCTGCCTCGCCGCCCTGGACCGTGAAGTCGGCGGCCACGCGGTTGTCCACGTCGAGGCCGCAGGACTCCAGGGCATCGGCGAAGCCCTGGCTGCGGTCCTGGGTCAACGGCAGGGAGTCGACACCGGCGACCTCCGCGACAACGGCGTCCGGAGTGTCACTCATCTGCTCGCAGATGTAGTTCCCGGCGCTCTGACCCATGCCGTAGTTGTCCCCGAGGATCGTGGTACGGGCCGCTGCCGGGCTGGAGAACTCGCGGTCCACGTTGACCACCGGGATCCCGGCTTCCATGGCCTTGGTGGCGACGGCCGTGAGTGCGGCGCCGTCGGTGGGGAGCAGGACGATGGCATCCACGCCGTCATTGATGAACTGCTCGACCTGGCTGATCTGCAGGTTGGCGTCATTGGTGCCCTCGGCCACGCGGAAATCGATGTCACCGTATTGCTCCGCCTCGGCGGTGGCGGCGGCGTTGATGGCCCCGAGCCAGCCGTGGTCTGCCGCGGGGCCCGAGAAGCCCACGACCACGGTCTCGCCCTCCTCGGTGTTGCCCTCCACCGAGGCATTGGTGGGCTGGGTGCTGTCACCGGCTGATCCGGATGAGCAGCCGGTGACGAGTGCACCGACCGCCAGGAGGGCGCCGGTGGTGACGAGCATTGACCGTCCGGTACGAACTGCGAGCATGTCTGTCTCCTCGATGAGTGGGTGCGTCTGCGTCGGGGGAGCCTGCTTCCGAAAGACGGCTCATCGACGTGATGTGAGTCACAATAACAGAACCATGAGAGAAATCGACGCCCTTGTACCGATGATCGACGTAATGTGTTAGCTTCGTCACATGTCGGAACATGATCAGGTGTCCCCGTTGCTCGAGGTGCGCGGACTCTCCAAGCGCTTCGCCGCCGTCCAGGCGCTCAAGGGAGTCGACCTGGACGTGCGCGCCGGGGAGGTCCACTGCGTCATGGGCCAGAACGGGGCCGGCAAGTCCACCCTCATCAAGACGCTCTCCGGCGTACATCGACCGGATGAGGGCGAGATCTTCTGGGAGGGCCGTGCCGTCGAGCTCGACAGCCCCGCCACGGCGCTGGAACTCGGCATCGCCACGATGTACCAGGAGCTCGACGTGGTCGGCGGGCTGACCATCGCGGAGAACATCTTCCTGGGCCACGAGCGGTCGACCGGGGGCGTGTTGCACGTGAAGAGGACGAACGCGGCCGCGCGGTCCCTCCTGCAGCGGCTGGGCCACGGCGGCCTCTCTCCGTCGCGGGAAGTCGGCTCGCTCTCGGCCGCGAACCAGCAGATCGTCAGCATGGCCCGCGCGCTCTCGCGGGACACCAAGCTGATCATCATGGATGAGCCCAGTGCCATCCTGGACTCCGGCGAGGTCCAGAACCTGTTCCGGGTGATCCGCGAGCTGACGGCCCAAGGCATCGCCGTCGTCTACATCTCGCATCGCCTGGAGGAGATCCGTCAGATCGGGGACCGCATCTCCGTCATCAAGGACGGGCGCAGCACCGCGAACGGCCTCCACGTCACCGAGACCCCGAAAGCGGAGCTGATTAGGCTCATGACCGGCCGCGAGGTCGCGAACGTGTTCCCGCCGCGGACGCCCGTCGCGGCGGATGCCCCCGTGGCGCTCGAGGTGGACGGCCTGGAGCTGGAGGGTCACTTCGAGCCGGTCAGCTTCACGGTCCGCGCCGGCGAGATCCTTGGTCTCGCCGGACTGGTCGGTTCACAGCGCTCGGAGATCATCGAGACCATCTACGGCGCCCGGAAGGCGACTGCCGGACGCGTCTGCGTCAACGGCAGGAGACTCCCGCCCGGCTCGGTCAGCGCGGCCGTGGGCGCCGGCATCGGCCTGTCCCCCGAGGAGCGCAAGAGCCAGGGGCTCATCCTGGACGAGCCGCTCTACCGGAACGTGACCCTCTCCACCTTCGGGCGCTTCGCGCGGGCGGGCCTGCTCGACGAGTCGGCCGAACGCCAGGCGGCGCGGGAGCAGATCGACGCCCTGGAGCTGCGCCCGGCTGATCCCGACCGTCCGGCGCGGACGCTGTCCGGTGGCAACCAGCAGAAGATCCTCCTGGCCCGGTGGCTGGTGCACGGAACCCCGGTGCTCCTGCTGGACGAGCCGACCCGTGGCGTGGACGTCGGCGCCCGCGCGGAGATCTACACGCTCATCCGGCGGCTCGCCGCAGCCGGCACCGCCATCATCGTCATCTCCAGTGAGATCGAGGAAGTCCTCGGTCTGGCTGACCGCGTGCTCGTCATCGACGACGGCCGCGTCCTGGCCCAATCCGACGCCAACGACATCGACGAGCACGGAGTGCTCGACCTCGTCATGAAGGGAAGTGCCGCGTGAGCGAGCAGAAGACACCCGTGGCCGAGCGGCGTCCGGCCCCGGCCTCCAGCCACAGCGCCCCGGGCGGCAGGACCCCTGGACGGAACCTCCTCCACGGTTCCGGTGCCCGCAGCCTGGGACTGGTCATCGCCCTGGCCGCACTCGTCGCCATCGGCCTCATCACCAGCGGAGAGAGGTTCCTGGCGGTCGAGAACATCCTCACCATCCTGCGCCATGCCTCGATCATCGGCGTGATCAGCATCGGCATCACCTTCGTGATCACGGCCGGCGGCATCGACCTGTCCGTCGGCTCGGTCATGGGCCTGACCACGGTGGTGGCCAGCCTGGCCAGCGTCCAGCTGGCCGCCACGCAGTCCACATGGCTGGTGATGGTGCTCGTGGCGCTCCTCGTGGGCGGGATTGCCGGACTCGTGAACGGCGTGATCATCGCCTACGGCAACGTGGTGGCCTTCATCGCCACCCTCGCCATGCTGGTGGCCGCGCGTGGACTCGCCGAGCTCATCTCCGGGCGCAGGACGCTGATCGTGAACAACGGCGACTTCCTGGACTTCATGCGCGCCGACTTCCTCGGCGTCCCCGTGCTGGTCTGGATCTTCGCCCTCGTGGCCGCGACCGGTTGGTTCCTGCTCAACCGCACCACGTTCGGCCGCCGCACCGTCGCGATCGGCGGCAACCTCGAGGCATCGCGCCTGGCCGGCGTCAAGGTCAAGCGCCACCTCGTCTACCTCTATGTCCTGGCCGGGCTCGCGGCCGGCATCGCCGGGCTCATGATGATGGGCCGCACGACGGCCGGCACCTCCACGCACGGCCTGCTCTACGAGCTGGACGCGATCGCCGCCGTGGTGGTGGGCGGCACCCTGCTCATCGGCGGCCGTGGCACCATCATGGGCACCGTGCTCGGCGTGCTGATCTTCAGCACCCTGACCAACATGTTCACGCAGAACAACATGGACACGTCCGTCCAGGCGCTGGCCAAGGGCCTCATCATCGTGGTGGCCGTCCTCCTGCAGCAGCGCTTCGCCGCCCGCAATGAGCGCCGGGCCACGGCCAAGCCACTCAAGGTCTAGGGTGATCCGCGCGAAGGGAGGACCAGTGGGCCGTTGCGTCGATACGTGTGCTGTAATGAGTCGATGAACGACATAAGCAGGTTCGACGGACTGGACGGATCGGGCGGATCAGGCGCCAGCGAACTGTTCCAGATCCTGCGGGACGGGCACCCCCGCACCAGGACCGAATTGGCGGAGCGCATGGGACTGTCCCGGTCCACCGTGACCCTCCGCATCGAGGCGCTGATGGAGCTGGGCCTGGTCGGCTACGTCGACGAAGCGGTTCCCACCGGCGGCCGCCCGTCCTCACGCATCGCCCTGCAGGCAGGCAGCAAGGTGGTTCTCGGCGTGGACATCGGCGCGTCCCACCTGCGACTGGCCGTGACGGATCTCGCCGGCCACCGCCTCCGGGAGGCCACCCGCACCATCGCGGTGGCGCAGGGCCCCGAGGTGGTGCTGCAGGCCGTCGTCGAACTCGCCACCGGACTCCTCGGGGAGTCGGAGCGAACCACGGGCGACCTGCTGGCGATCGGCGTCGGCGTCCCCGGCCCCGTCGAACACCGCACCGGCCGGCCCATCAATCCACCGATCATGCCCGGCTGGAACGGCTTCGATGTGCCTGGATTCCTGCAGGACCACTTCCACGTGCCGGTCCTGGTGGACAATGACGTCAACATCATGGCCCTCGGCGAGCGCAACGTCGCCTGGCCACAGGTGGACGACCTGATGTTCGTGAAGGTGGCCACAGGCATCGGCGCCGGCATCGTCGCCAGCGGCCGGCTCCAGCGCGGCGCGGACGGCGTGGCCGGGGACATCGGCCACATCCGCGTGCACCGCGGCGGCGGCGTCCCCTGCCACTGCGGCAACCTGGACTGCCTGGAGGCCGTGGCCTCCGGCCCGGCGGTGGCCGCCCAGCTGCGCGCGCAGGGACTGGACGCCCACACGGGCGAGGACGTGGTGCGCCTGGTTCAAGCCGGTCACACCGAGGCGGTCCACGCGGTCCGGCAGGCGGGGCGGGACGTCGGCGAGGTCCTGTCCGCCTGCATTAGCCTCATCAACCCGTCCGTGATCGTGGTCGGCGGCTCCATGACCCTGACCGGCGAACACTTCATCGCGGGCATCCGTGAGGCGGTGTACTCCCGGACCGTCCCGCTGGCCACGCAGCACCTGCAGATCGTCCAGTCGGGCTCCGGGCTGGATGCCGGCGTCCTCGGCGCCAGCATGCTGGCCATCCACCACGCCATGTCCCCGCAGCGGATCGATGCCATGGTCAACGGGCTCACGGCACCGGCCGCCGGCTGATTCAATGGGGCATGATGTCCAGCCCCCATCCCGATCACCAGCCTGATGACCAGCCCGCCATCCCACTACCCCCGGCCCCACCGCTCGGCCCCTCCTCGCGCTCGCAGGTGCCCGCCTTCCAGGTGATGACCATCCTCGGCCGGGTGGCCGAGCTGCGGGCAGCCGGGGCCGACGTCGTGAGCCTGTGCGCCGGGGAACCCGGCGGGGGAGCGCCCGCGGGGGTCAGTGCCCGGGCGGCCGAGTTGCACGCGTCCGGACGAGCCCTGAACTACACGCCCTCGCTCGGGATCGAGGAGCTGCGCACCGCGATCGCCGGCCACTACCAGCGCTGGTACGGCATCGAGGTGGACCCGGCGCGGGTGGCGGTGACCACCGGCTCCTCGGGGGCCTTCATGGCCGGATTCCTGGCGGCGTTCAACCCGGGCGACCGGGTGGCGATGGCCCGCCCCGGCTACGCCGCCTACCGCAACATCCTCGCCGCGCTCGGCTGCCAGGTGGTGGAGCTCGACGCCGGCCCGGCGGTCCGCTTCCAGCCCACCCCGGCGCTGCTCGAGGAGGCGGAGTCCGTGCACGGTCCGTTGGCGGGTCTGATTCTCGCCTCCCCGAACAACCCGACCGGCACCATGGCCACCCGGGCCGAGATGGCCGTGCTGTCCGCGTGGTGCCGGGAGCGCGGCGTGCGCCTGGTGTCGGACGAGATCTATCACGGCATCACCTATGGCGCCTCAGACATCTCCACCAAGTCCGGCGGGGCCGACGCGGACGGTGCGTCGGGGGTGCACGATGGGACCGACGGGGACGGTGCGGCGGGAGCGGCCGGTGACCGGGCCGGCGTCGAGCGTGGGGTTTGTGCCTGGGAGTACTCCACGGAGGCGATGGTGATCAGCTCGTTCTCCAAGTACTGGGGCATGCCGGGCTGGCGCATCGGCTGGATGCTGATGCCGGAGGACCTGGCGCCGGCGATCGGCGGGCTCTCCGGTTCGGTGTCCCTCTGCCCGCCGGCCCCCGCGCAGTACGCGGCGGTCGAGGCCTTCTCCGTGGAGTCCTACGCCGCCTGTGATGCCCAGGTGGCCGGCTTCGCCCGGGCTCGTACTCTGGTGCTGGAGAACCAGGACCGGCTGGGCTGGACCGATGCCGCGCCGGCGGACGGGGCGTTCTACTTCTGGGCGAAGCCGGGGGAGGCCATGCTCGCGCGGTACGGCACCTCGACCGCGTACTGCGAGGCGCTGCTGGAGCGGGCCCATGTGGCGCTGACGCCCGGCACCGACTTCGACACCGCGCACGGGGACGAATACGTCCGCCTGTCCTTTGCCGCCGGGTATGAGGTGGTGGCGGAGGCAATCGAGCGGATCGTGGCCTTCCAGCAGAGCTGAGTAGCCGGGGGCTCGAACATGCCGTTCTTCCTGCCACCCACCGCCAGCTTCGCGGAAGTACTCGGCGATCACTGCCGAGTACTTCCGCGTCACGTGCCGGTCACCTCGCTGCGGGCAAGGAACAAGAGTGCTCCGCCATGGCAGCGCAGGTCACATTACGAGGCGTTCGGGTCCCGATGCCGGCCCGTGGGCTCGGCATCCGGCACGCCAGGGGCCACTGCTTCCCCGGCCAGCTCGCGTTCGAGGGCATCCCCGACGGCGGGCTCGCCGCGAGCCGCGCGGCGGCGTTCCCGGCGCTGTTCGAAGAGCTGGTAGAGCACCGGCACCAGGATCAGGGTGAGCAGCGTCGAGGAGATGAGCCCGCCAATCACCACGATGGCCAGGTCCTGGCTGATGAACCCACTGGAACCGGTGATGCCGATGGCCATCGGGATCAGGGCGAAGATCGTGGCCAGCGCCGTCATCAGGATGGGTCGCAGCCGCTGGCGCGCCCCGTTGAAGATGGCGTCCTGCAGGCTCTGGCCCTGAACCCGGTACTGGTTGATCAGGTCGATCAGCACAATGGCGTTCGTGACCACGATGCCGATGAGCATCAGCATGCCGATCAGGGCGGAGATGCCCAGGGGCTTGCCGGTGGCCAGCAGCAGGCCGATGGCCCCGGTGGCGGCGAACGGGATGGAGACCAGCAGGATCAGCGGCTGCATCATGGACCGGAAGGTGATCACCAGCAGCATGAACACGATGATCACGGCCACCACCATGGCCAGGCCCAGCTGCTCGAAGGACTCCTGCTGCGTCTGGGCGATCCCGCCCATGCTCGCCTGGGTGCCCTCCGGCAGGTCGAGCGCGTCCACGCGCTCCTGGACCTCCGTGGTCACGGCCCCGAGCTCTCCCTCGGTGGGCGTGACGGAGACGGTGGCCACCAGCTCGCCGTCCTGACGGGTGACCGATTCGGGAACGGTCACCTCCTCCACGCTGGCCAGCTCGGACAGCGTGGTCATGCCGGCCGCAGTGGGCACGGCCATGTCCTCCAGCTCCGCGATGGTCTCCGGTGCGTCGGTGCCCTCGATGTAGATGTCGAAGTCGTCACCGTCCAGGGTCACCGAGCCGATGCTCTGCGGGGACAGCGTCCCGGCCACCATGCCGAGGACCTGCATCTCGGTCAGCCCCTGCTCCAGGGCGGCGGTGCGGTCCACGGCCACCTGGACGGTCGGCTGCTCCGCGGCCAGGTCACTGCTGAGCTCAGCCGTGTGCGGGGTCCCCTCGAGGGCGGTCTGGACGGCCTGTGCGGCTTCGGCCAGAGTGGCCTCGTCCTGGGAATGGACCTCCACGTCCACGGAACCGCCGAACCCGCCCATGGAGGCCGGGTCCATCAGGCTGACCTCGCCGGGACCGTCCAGGCCCGCCAGGCGGGACCGGATCTCTTCCTGCAGGGCCGACTGGTCGGCGTCGGGATCGGTGTTGACGATGAAGGTGGCCGAACCGCCGCCGCCGCCGAGCAGGGCCGAGAAGTCACCCGCGCCGCCGCCGGAGGAGCCGGCCATCAGCATGATGTCCTGAACGCCCTCGACATCGGCCAGGGCATCCTCGACCGCTTCGGCCCCCTCGGACACCGTCTGAAGGTCCGTGCCCGAGTCGAAGGTCTGGGTGGCCATGACCATGTTCTGGCCGGTGTTGCCGAGGAAATCGACCTTCAGCAGCGGGATGAGGGACACGGTCAGCACGAGTAGCAGCGCCGAGGCCACCACGGTGATGACGGGATGCTTCTGGGTGCCGCGCAGCACGGGCTTGTAGCCGCGCTGCAGCCAGCTGCGGTGTTCCTTCTCCTCGGCCTCGGCACGGACCGCCTCCGGGTCCTTGACGTCCTTCGGTGCCCGGAGGAACCAGTAGGACAGCACCGGAACGATCGTCAGCGCGACCAGCAGCGAGGAGAGCATGGCGATCGCCACGGTCAGGGCGAAGGGGGCGAACAGTTCGCCGACCATGCCCCCGACCAGCGCGATCGGCAGGAAGACCGCAACGGTGGTCAGGGTGGAGGCGGTGATGGCGCCAGCCACCTCGCGCACCGCGGTGAGGATCGCGTGGACCTTCGGCTCGCCGTAGGCCAGGTGCCGCTTGATGTTCTCGATGACCACGATCGAGTCGTCCACCACGCGGCCGATCGCGATCGTCATGGCACCGAGGGTCAGCATGTTCAGCGAGTGCCCGCCGAGGTTCAGGCCGATGAAGGTGACGAGCACGGAGAGCGGGATCGAGAGGGCCGTCACGAGCGTGGAGCGCACAGAGAGCAGGAAGACCAGGATCACGATGACGGCGAACAGCAGGCCGAGCAGGCCCTCGACCGCCAGCCCCTCGATGGACTGCTCGATGAACGGTGCCTGGTCGAAGACCACGGTCAGCTCCAGCCCGGGCACCTCCGCGGCCAGCTCGGCCAGGGCGTCCTCCACCGCATGGGACACGCCCACGACGTCGGCTCCCTGGCTCGCGGTGATGGATACCGACAGTGCCGGGTCGCCGTTCATCCGGGTGATGGAGGTGGGTTCCTGGGTGGCGAGCTCCAGCTCGGCCACGTCGCCGATGCGCACCACGGTGCCCGGCTCGGTCTGACTGGCCAGCGGCAGGGTCTCCAGGTCCTCCAGCGAGCTCAGGGCCGTGCCGCCATCGACCGGCAGCGAGGCGCCGTCCTGGTTGACGGTGCCCAGCGGCAGGGTGGTGCCATTGTCCTGCAGGGCCTGGGTGATGGCCTGCTGGCTCAACCCGTGCTGGGTCATCGAGGCCTGGTTCGGGGTGATCTCCACCCGCTGCACCGCACCGCCGGAGACGGCTGCGGAGCGGACTCCCTCAATGGCCTCGAGCCGCGGCTTGACAGTGTCCTGCAGGGCGGCCGAGATCTCGGCCTCGTCCAGCTCGGAGGAGGAAGCGGTCATGAAGATGACCGGCATCTGGTCCGTGCCGCCGGACATGAGGTTCGCCTCGGCGTCGTTGGGCAGGGTCACCGTGTCGATGGCCGCCTCGACGGAGGCGTTGAACTCATCGGCATCCGTGCCGTACTCATAGGCGATCGAGACCATGGACATGTTCGCCGACGAGGTGGCCACCACCTGCTCCACCCCGTCCAGATCGCCCACGGCCCGGGAGATCGGCTCGCTGACCTGCTCGTCCAGTACCTCGGGGCTGGCGCCGGGCACGGCGGTGACCACGGTGGTCTGGGGCAACTCGATCGCAGGGATCAATTCCTGCTTGAGCTGGGTCATCGAGTACAGGCCGAAGGCTGCGATGAACAGGGTCAGGAGGGCGATCAGCAGGCGATTGGCCAGACTGAAGCGGGCAAGACGGAACACGGGCACCACCGATGGGGGTTGGCAAGCGGGTCGGACCGCGCCGGACGCGGCACGATCGAAACGTAGGGTCAGGCAAAGCTTAGTGCAGGGCTATGCAATTCGGCGATTCCGGTTGGTGGCCTCTGGCTGACGCCGGCTGCGGGCTAAGCTCGGGGCTGTGAATCCCGACGAGACCGAACAGCGCGAGCACCTGCGCGGCGAGCTGCTGAGCCTGCAGAACGAGCTGGAGCGGTCCTATGTTCCGGCCGTGCTCGAGCCCATGATGTCCCTGCGGCTGACGATGCAGCAGCTCAAGGTCCTCACCCTCCTCGTCGCCGAGCCCGCGGGCAGCACCATCCGGGGGCTGTCCTCCGCCATGAGAGTCTCGCTGGCCACCATGTCCGGGATCGTCGACCGCCTGGAGACGCAGGACATGATCGCGCGGACCCTGGACCCCAGTGACCAGCGGGTGCGCCGGGTGACCGTCACGGACGCCGGCCGAGACACCATCCAGCACCTGCTGGCGGCCCGGCCCGAACTGACCCACTTCCCCCTGGACCGCCTGGCCCTCGCGGATCTCGAGGCCCTCACCCAGGGCATCCGGGCGCTGGTGGCGGTCATGCAGGAGGACCTGCCCGGCTGAGCTGACGGCGTGGGCGGGCCGGTGCTCACCGGGGTTGAGGCAAGCCAGCCATGACCTGGTCCAAAGCCTCGGCGACCAGTTCCGGGACCGGCCTCTCGATCCCGTTCGACAGGTGGTGCTGCACGGTGGTGCGCACGGCGGACATGACCACGCTGACCAGCAGAGACGGGTAGGCATCCCGCTCCGGGTCCAGCCCCGTCCGCTCGGCGACCCCACCGGCGAGCTCACGGACGAATCCGGCCGAGGAGCCCAGGAGTCCGGGGTAGAGGCTGGGGTTCTCGTGGATGATCTTCATGCGCGCCCGCCACAGGTCACCGTCCACGGTCATGGTCTCCGAGAGTTCCACGAAGACCGCCTTCAGTGCCTGCAGGGGCGGTTCTGACTCTGGGCGCGCCCTCAGTGCGGAGGCTGCGTGGCGTCCCAGCTCGGGATCGTCGCCGACGATCACCTCTTCCTTGGAGCTGAAGTAGTTGAAGAGGGTGCGTTGGGAGACGTTGGCCTCCGCGGCGATCTCCTCGGTCGTGACGTTGTCCAGCCCCCGTTCGGAGGCCAGGCGCACGGCCGCCCAGCGCAGGGCCATCCGGGTGGCGCGCTTCTTGCGTTCCCGGAGGCCACCGCCCGGGCCGGCCGGGCCGGCGTCGTGGGGGGCGTCGGACGGCGGGGAAGTCGTGACCATGGGACCCCACGATACCGACTCCGGCGCAAAAGTGCATCATGCGCAAACTTGCACGCGCTGAAAGTTTGGGTCTACTATCGGTGAGCCATCCCGTCCTTGACCGAGGAGCCCCCTCCCATGACTTCTTCCGTGGTCGCCGCCGTGCCCCCATCGAAATCCCCCGGGCTGAGTCCCGAATCCCGCATGGTCTTCATCGGCCTGATGCTGGGCATGCTCGTGGCCGCCGTGAGCCAGACCATCGTCTCGCCCGCCATGCCCGTGATCGTTGCCGAGCTCGGCGGGATCGAGCACTACAGCTGGCTGGCCACCTCGGCCATGCTCGTCTCTGCCGTGGTCGTCCCGATCGTCGGCAAGCTCTCCGACCTCTACGGTCGGCGCTCCTTCTACATCGCCGGCCTGGTCATCTTCATGGCCGGCTCCATCCTGTCCGGGTTCGCGCAGGACTTCTGGTGGCTCGTCATCGCCCGCGCCGTGCAGGGCCTCGGGATGGGCGCCCTCATGACTCTCTCCCAGACGATCATCGGGGACATCATCCCGCCCCGGCAACGCGGCAAGTACCAGGGGTTCATGGGAGCCATCTTCGGCCTGACCTCGATCGCCGGGCCGTTGCTGGGCGGCTGGATCACGGACCACCTGGGCTGGCGCTGGCTCTTCTTCGCGGGGCTGCCCTTCGGCATCGTCGCCCTGGTGTTCATTGCCAAGTACCTGCACCTGCCGCACGTCCAGCGCAAGGCCAAGATCGACTACGCGGGCATCATCACCCTGACCGGTGCCCTGGTGACCATCCTGCTCGCCACCTCCTGGGGCGGCACCACCTTCCCGTGGAACTCCGCCGAGGTGATCGGCCTCTACATTGCCGGGGCCGTGTTCCTGGCCCTGTTCATCCCGATCGAGCTGAAGGCCGAGGAGCCGGTACTGCCGCTGCGGCTGTTCCGCAACTCGATCTTCACCTTCTCCAACATCGCCAGCCTGGCCGTTGCCATGGGCATGTTCGGTGCGATCTTCTACGTCCCCGTCTATGCGCAGGGCGTCCTGGGCGTCAACGCCACCACGTCCGGGGCCATCATGATCCCCATGAGTGCCGCCATGATCGTGGTGGGCATCCTGGTGGGCCTGCTCATCACGAAGACGGGCAAGTACAAGATGTTCGTGGTCGGCGGCACCGTCGTCATGCTGGTGGGCTTCTGGCTGTTGACCCAGTTGCACTACGGCTCCAGCGAACTCCAGCTGACCCTGGCCATGGTTGTGGTGGGCGTCGGCCTGGGCGGTGCCATGCAGACCTTCACGCTGATCGTGCAGAACGCCGTGGACCGCCGCGATCTAGGCGTGGCCACCGCCGCCACCCAGTTCTTCCGCAGTGCCGGCGGCACGGTGGGCATCGCGGTGCTCGGCACCATCATGGCCTCCCGTCTGGCCACCGCCATCCCGGAGCACCTGCCCGCAGGCGCCGCCGAGGCCATGCCGGCCGGGGGCGTCAGCGTGAACTCCGTGCTCGATCCGGCCATGCTGTCCCAGCTGCCGGCGGGCATCGCCGAGGCGGTCCGCGCCGGCCTGGCCGATGCCCTGCACGGAGTCTTCATCGCCGCGATCCCGCTGGTGGTGGTGGCCATCATCGCCGCATTGCTGATCAAGTCGGTCCCGCTGCGGGACACCCTCGAGGATCCGGAGTCCCCGGAGTCTCTGGAATCTGTCGAGAGCGCCGAGGGTGCCGAGGGTGCGGGAACTGAGCCCGCCGCTTCTACTGCGGAGAGGCGTCTGGATCCCACAACTGGTCTCCACTGACCTGCCCCTGGTCGGCAGCCCTCGCGGTTACAGGCTGCGCACCACCCGGGCCGGGGAGCCGACGACCACCGAGTCCGCCGGGACGTCCTTGGTCACCACGGCGGCCGCGGCCACCACGGCGTTGTCCCCGATGGTCACGCCCGGCAGAATCGTCGCGTTGGAACCGATCCAGACGTTGTTCCCGATCACCACGGGCGCCGGGTGCATGTCCAGGCGGCGCACCGGATCGAGGGCGTGGTTCAGGGTCGCGATGACCGTGTTGTGCCCGATCTGGCAGCCGTCGCCGATGGTGATGCCACCCTGATCCTGGAAGGCGCAGCCGGAGTTGAGGAAGACCCGTTCGCCGATAACGGTGTTCTTGCCGAAGTCGGTGCGGAACGGCGGGAACAGCATCACCGAGTCCGGAACCGGCCGGCCGAACAGCTCAGAGAGCAGCTCCCGCACGCGGTCCGGCTCGTGGTAGCCGCCGTTGAGCTCGCCGGTGAGGCGCAGCGCCTCCTGACTGGTGCGGTGCATGACCTCGTGCAGGGGCGAATCGCCCGTGATGGTCTCGCCGGCGTTCAGCGCCGCGAGCAGGTCCTCGAGTTCCATCGTGTGCCTTTCAGAGGGTGAGCATGACCTTGGTGGCGCGGCGCTCGTGCATGGCCAGGTAGCCCTCGGCGGCCTGGTCCAGCGGCAGGGTGAGGTCGAAGACCGTGCCGGGGTTGATCTTCCGGTCCCAGATGAGCTGGATCAGCTCCGGGAGGTACCGGCGCACCGGGGCGGGCCCGCCGTGCAGGTGCACCTGCGCGAAGAAGACCTCGTCCATCGGCAGGGTCACACCCTCATGGGCCACGCCGACGAAGCCGATGTGGCCACCGGGCCGGGTGGAACGGATGGCCTGCAGGAACGACTCCTCGGTGCCGACGGCCTCGATCACGCTGTGGGCTCCGAGCCCGTCCGTGAGCTCCTTGATACGGGCCGCACCCTCGTCCCCGCGTTCGGTGACGATGTCCGTGGCCCCGTACTCGCGGGCCAGGGCCTGACGGTCGGCATGGCGGGACATGGCGATGATGCGCTCGGCCCCGAGCTGTTTCGCGGCCAGCACGCCCATCAGGCCCACGGCCCCATCGCCGACCACGGCGACCGTCTTGCCCGGGCCCGCCTCGGCGGCGTCGGCCGCGAACCAGCCGGTGCCGAGCACGTCCGAGGCGGCGAGCAGCGAGGGGACGAGGTCCGCATCCGGCTGACCGGGGGCGGCCACGAGGGTGCCGTCGGCATGCGGGATGCGTGCCTTCTCCGACTGGGTGCCGATGTTGCCCGCCACGAACACGGCGTGGACGCAGCGGGACGGGTAGCCGGACCGGCAGATCTCACACCGGCCGCAGGAGATGACGAAGGACCCCACGACGAAGTCCCCGGGCTTCACGGTGGTGACCTCGGCCCCGACCTCCTCCACGACGCCCACGTACTCATGGCCCATCGGGGTGTGGTTCGCCGGCTCCACGCCCCGGTACGGCCACAGGTCCGAGCCGCAGATGCAGGTGGCCGTGAGGCGGATGACGGCGTCGGTCGGCTCGATGATCCTCGGGTCCTGGCGCTCGCCGACGGTGATCTGGCCGGGGGCGTCCATGATGACTGCGCGCATGGCGTTCTCCTTCGGGTGGGGTTCTGGGGTCAGGTTCCAGACAACCATGCACGACGGCGGCCCGGGAGGCTCTGCTGAAAGAGGTACCGCAGGTACCCCCGTCAGTTCAAGGCAAGGGCACGATCCACGTTCGGACCGGTGAAGGCACGTTTCCACGCGTCGATGGTTTCGTGATCCGCCCCGAGGCCCCGGGCCTCTTCGGGCCAGTGGGAGACGGCCTGGGCCACCCGGCGCAGGATGGCGACTGCATCCGCCGGGGTGAGCCGGAAGCTGCCGGCAGCCTCCAACAGGTCGCCGATATCCCGGTCCACCAGGTCGCCACGGTCTGTCAGCGGGGTGTCCGAGTACCCGGAGACGGAGGGGTTCACATCGAAGGAGGGGGCGAGCCGCCACCCCCTGCCGGTGTGCAGGAGGCCGTGGTTGCGCATGTGGTCGTCGATGTTGTTGACCATGGCCCCGAACGCCGCCCGGGCGAAGAGCTCCCGAGCATCCTCCCGTGGCGCGGCAGAGATCAGCGACAGCTCCCTGGCGAGGTGTTCGTAACTGGCATGCTCGCCGTCCGTGAGTTGCAGGGCGCTGCGCATGCTCATGTAGGGGATCCGGCGGTCCCCGTCGCGGTCGAAACGATGGGTGAGGAAGATGTTCCTGTATTCACCCAGTGGCATCAGTCTGGATGGTTGCACGGTGATGCCGGCGAGGGATTGCAGGCGGATGGCCACCATCTCCCAGAGGTGCACATCCCCCGGGTCTGAGGTCTTGGGGAATTTGGCCAACTGCATCGAACCGTCCTCATCCCGCACCCAGGCTTTCGGCTGAGCTCCACCGGGGGACGAGCCTGCGCCGATGAGCAGCTGGTCCCGATGGTCCACGTGGCCGGTGTCCGCGAAACGCCGCGCGGACGAGGCCAGATCTGCCAGGTCGCGCACGGTGGCTTCCTCTGCCCAACCGGACAGGAAGCGGCCGTGCTGGTGGAACCGCAGTGCTCCCTGGCGGGTGTCGTCATTGACCATCAGCAGCCCTCGCGCTGCCGTCAGGCGGGGGACGTGGATGCCCGACTCGACGGCCTGCAGGCGCAGCCTTTCGAAGAGCAGCTTGCGTCCCCAGGAGTCCGGGGCGGCGTCTTCGAACGAGGCGAAGAGTTCGCGGCCCAGCGTGGGGCGTTGCGGGCCGCGCCGGAGGGGGAGGTCGGGGGAGAGGGTGAACCCGTCGTCGAGCCAGTCCGGGTGGTACGTGAAGGTGACGTGTTCCAGCGGGCTCACCGGATCGGATTCGACGCCCATCGAACCGGCCTGCCGGGTGCCGCAGAAGACCTCAATGGTCTCGACGTGCGGGGCCATCACTGGGACCTCGCCCGCCGCCGACCCAGGTGCCGGACCCGAGCCTGGCCGAGATCTGTCCTGAGAGGGTCGAAGCCGGCCAGGACGTGGTCCTGGATACCGAGTGCCCGGGCCACGGCGAGGACAGAGCCCAACCGGGCGCCCTCGCCGTGTTCGAGGCGCGCCAAGGTGGCCCGGGAGATGCCGGCCCGTTCGGCGACGAGCTCCTGGGGCAGGTCCAGGAGCAGCCGCCATCGGCGGAGGTGGTCTCCAACGATCTGCTCTGCTTCCATCTGAATGCCTCACTTCTGTGATGTCCTGTGACTCAAGGTATCAAAGGTGAGACATTATGAATATGGTCCCGGGCCACGAACCAGGCCCCGGAGCGGCCTGAGAATCTCGCCCTAGGCATAGCCAGCCCATCTGCCGAAAGGCGCCGACCCGACCCGGCGCGAGGCCCCGCTGGTGGGGGTACCGGCAGGGACTCCTCCACGCGGACCGGCCTCGTTACGCTGAATCCATGGACAACCAGGCCGAAGTGCGCGAGTTCCTCATGTCCCGCCGGGCCAAGGTCACCCCCGAGCTGGCGGGCCTGCCGGCGGGGACCAACCGCCGCGTGCCCGGGCTGCGGCGCAGCGAGGTCGCCGTGCTGGCCGGAGTCAGCGTGGAGTACTACACGAAGCTGGAGCGGGGCGCGATCGCCGGGGCGTCGTCCTCCGTGCTGGAGGCGCTGTGCCGGGCCCTGCTCCTGACGGACACCGAGCGCGCCCACCTCTTCGACCTGGCCCGAGCCGCGGACGGCATCCCCACTTCCGGCCGGCCCGCCGGCCCGCCTCCCCGGCGCGGACGCCGCGCGAGGGACTGCAGCGCACCCTGGAGGCCATCACCCACGCGGTGGCCTTCGTGCGCAACGAGACCCAGGACCTGCTCGCCGTGAACCGGCTCGGCCGGGAGTTCTACTCCCCGGTGATCGGCGACGGCGGCCGGGTGCCCAACCTGGCCCGGTTCCAGTTCCTGGACCCGGCCGCCCGCGACTTCTACCCCGAGTGGGACCAGATGGCCGAGATGTGCGTGGGGATCATGCGGGCCGAGGCCGGCCGTGACCCGCAGAACCGCCGCCTCCAGGACCTGGTGGGGGAGTTGTCAACGCAGTCGGAGACCTTCCGCCGCCTCTGGGCCGCCCATGACGTGCGCACCCACGGCGCCGGCACCAAGCGCTTCCATCACCCCGAGGTCGGCGAGCTCGTCCTGGCCTACGAGGAACTGGCCATCACCGCCGACCCCGGGCTGGCACTGTTCGTCTACACGGCGGAGCCGGGATCGGCCTCGGCCGAGCGGCTGCAGCTGCTGGCCTCGCTGGCGGCTGGCGAGGCTGCGCCGGTGGCTGCGGAGATCCGCGAGGGGACGCGGTGACCGTGCGGACCCCGGGCACGACGCCGGCCCGTCGCCCACGCGTCAGCCTCGCCGCAGCGTTCGCCACAGCGCTCGCCGCCGCTGCGATCGGCCTCGCCGCCTGCACGCCCGCTCCGTCGCCGGAGCGGGCGGGGCCCGGACCGGAGGGGGCGGGTTCTTCCGGTGCGCCGACCGCGGAACCGGACGCGGCCGGCATCGTGGTGGCCTCCGGGTTGGAGGCACCCTGGTCCCTGGCCTTCCACGGCCAGGTGCCGCTGGTCAGCGAGCGGGACAGTGCCCGCATCCTCGAGCTGGACGAGACCGGGGCCAGCCGGGAGGTCGGCGTGGTCGGTGGCGTGACGCCGCGCGGCGAGGGCGGCCTGCTCGGCCTCGCCGTCCACGAGGACTTTCTCTACGCCTATCTCACGGCCGGCGGGGAGAACCGCATCGACCGGTTCCCCCTGGAGGGCGGGCCCGGGGCGCTGGCCCTCGGCGAGGCGGAGACGGTCCTCGGGGGCATCCCGGCCGCCGGCAACCACAACGGCGGGCGGATCGCCTTCGGGCCGGACGGGATGCTCTACGCCACCACGGGGGACGCGGGCCAGGCGTCCAGCGCCCAGGACACCGGGGACCTGGCCGGGAAGATCCTGCGCCTGACACCGGAGGGCGGCGTGCCGCAGGACAACCCGTTCGAGGGGTCCCCGGTGTACAGCTACGGGCACCGCAATCCGCAGGGGATCGCCTGGGATGCCGCGGGCACCCTGTACGCGAGCGAGTTCGGGCAGAACACGTGGGACGAGCTCAACGTGATCGAGCCCGGTGCCAACTACGGCTGGCCCGAGGTGGAGGGCATCGCCGGTCAGGAGGGGTTCGTGGACCCGGTCCAGCAGTGGGCCCCCGCCGAGGCCAGCCCCAGCGGGATCGCGGTGAGCGGAGACGCGCTGTACGTCGCGAACCTCCGGGGCGAGGTGCTGCGGGAGGTTCCCGTGGACGCGCTCGGCGAGTCCGCCGAACACTGGGCCGGCGAGCACGGCCGGCTGCGGGACGTGGCGGTGGCGCCGGACGGCTCCCTGTGGGTGCTGACCAACAACACCGACGGCCGCGGGGCCCCCGGGCCGGAGGACGATAGGATCCTGCGCCTGGAACCCGGTTCCTGAGCCCTGCGCCGCGGGCCGTGGCCCGGACACCCGGACCATGGCCCGTGAGCTTCAACCCGTGAACGTGGAGGCGTCGATCACGAAGCGGTAGCGCACGTCCGAGGCGAGGACCCGCCCCCAGGCCTCGTTGATCTGCTCGGCACCGATGACCTCGACCTCGGCGGCGATGCCGTGCTCGGCGCAGAAGTCCAGCATCTCCTGGGTCTCGGCGATCCCGCCGATCATGGAACCGGCGTAGGAGCGCCGCCCGCCCAGCAGGGAGCCGACGTTCAGGCTCATCGGTTCGGCCGGGGCGCCCACGTTCACCAGGGCGCCGTTGACGGCCAGCAGGCCCAGGAAGGCATCCACGTCCACCGGGGCGCTGACCGTGTTGATGATCAGGTCCAGGCTCTTTGACAGGGTCTTGAAGGTCTCCGGATCACTCGTGGCGTAGTAGTGGTCCGCGCCCAGGCGCTCGCCGTCCTCCTGCTTGCGCAGCGACTGGGAGAGCACGGTGACCTCGGCGCCCATGGCGTGGGCGATCTTCACGGCCATGTGCCCGAGCCCGCCGAAGCCGACGACGCCCACCCGCGTGCCCGGTCCGGCGCCCCAGTGCTTGAGCGGGGAGTAGGTGGTGATCCCGGCGCACAGCAGCGGGGCGGAGGCCTCGAAGGGGATGGCTTCCGGGATGCGGAGCACGAAATCGGCATCCACCACGATCCCGGTGGCGTAGCCGCCCTGGGTGATGGTGCCGTCCCGGTCCGTGGCGCCGTAGGTACCCACGGAGCCGTTGAGGCAGTACTGCTCATCCCCGTTGGTGCAGTTGGCGCAGTCGCCGCAGGAATTCACCAGGCAGCCGACGCCGGCGCGATCGCCCACCCGATGGGTGGTCACCTCGGAGCCGACCTCGGCCACGATCCCGGCGATCTCGTGCCCGACGGTCAGCGGATAGGGCTGCGGGCCCCAGTCGCCCTGGACGGTGTGGATGTCCGAGTGGCAGATGCCGGACCAGTGGATGTCGATCCGCACGTCGTGGGGGCCGACGGGTCGCCGTTCCACGGTCCCGAGGGTCATCGGGTCGGTGGCGTTCGCGGCGATGTAGGCGGCAACAGCAGTCATCAGGTTCCTTTGCACGGTCAGTACGGATGGAGGTGTCCGCCGCAGGGGTTGCCCGCCGCGGTCACCGGACCAGTGAACCATCAAGCGAGGCGGCCTGGGAGTCCCTCTCGGTACCCCTGTGACCGAGCCCTCGGTCCGGAATGAGCCCTGCCACGGATCTCCCGTGACCGGGCATCATGGGGGATGACGGCGATGTCGGTTGTTACCGACCGCCCGAGACCACCACCGGCAAGGAGCCCCATGAAGACCGTGCCCCTCGGTAGCACCGAGACACCCGTGCCCAACATCATCGCCGGCATGATGCGGATCGCTGACCTGTCACCAGAGCGGGTCCGTGAGCTCTACAGCGCGGCACGGGAGGCCGGCGCCGACTTCTTTGACCACGCCGACCTCTACGGCTTCAACCACCCCGGCGGCTACCACCACTGCGAACGCGTCTTCGCCGAGGCGCTGAACCTCAGCACTGCGGAGCGGGAGCAGATCACGCTGCAGACCAAGACCGGGATCGTGGACCGGGACTGGCACTATGACTCCTCGTACGAGCACATCGTGGCCTCCGTCGAGGAGTCGTTGCGGGCGCTACGCACCGAGTACCTCGACGTGCTACTCCTGCACCGCCCGGACGCCCTCGTGGAACCGGAGGAGGTGGCCCGCGCCTTCGATCAGCTCGAGTCCGCCGGGAAGGTGCGGTCCTTCGGTGTCTCCAACCACACGCCGCGCCAGATCGACCTGCTGAAGACCGCCGTCCGCCAGCCGCTGCTCGTCAACCAGGTCCAGCTCTCCCTGACGCACTCGACGATCGTGGCCCAGGGGCTGGCCTCGAACATGGCCGGCCAGGAGGACTCGTTGACCCGGGACGGTGGGGGGATCGTGGATTACTGCCGCCTCCACAGCATCACGCTCCAGGCCTGGTCGCCCTTCCAGCGCGGTGCCCAGGGTGGCGTGATCTTCGGCTCCGCAGACCACCCGGCGCTCAACGCGGAGCTGGACCGGCTGGCCGCTCAGTACGGTGTCACCCCGACGGCGATCGCCACGGCCTGGATCACCCGCCACCCCGCCCGCATGCAGGTGATCCTCGGCACCACCAACCCGCAGCGGATCGCCGACGCCGTGGCCGGTTCCGACCTCCCGCTCACCCGGGGCGAGTGGTACGGGCTGCTCCGGGCTGCCGGCCACCACGTGCCCTAGGACTGCTCCGGGGATCCCGCCCCGTTCCGGGCGTCGGTGAGCTGACCGTAGCCGGACTGGAAGGTGGGGTGCTCCAGGCTGCCCAGGAAATCCAGAAGCCGCGCGCCGTCCAGGACAGTGCCGGACGCCTCGGCTGGCTCGAGGGTCGGCGGTGGCGGGACCCCGAGCCGGTGGGCGACGTAGGTGATGACCTCGCCCAGCGGCGCCGGTGCCTGGTCCACCGCGTGCAGCACGCGCGGTGGCTCCGCCGAGGTCAGCAGGGCGTGCAGGGTGCGGACCAGGTCGTCCTCGTGGATGCGGTTGGTGCGGCGGGCGTACTGGATCGGGTCCCCCTCCAGGGTCTTGCGCAGCAGCATCTCGCGCCCCGGCCCGTAGATCCCGGCCGGGCGGAGGATGACGGCGTCGAAGAGCTCCGTGGCCAGCCGCTCACCCTCGAGCAGGGTGGTGGCGCGCGGGCCCACTGGGGCAGGCGCGTCGAGTTCGGTGAGGGGACGGCCGTGGGTGTGGCCGCCCAGCACGCGGGTGGAGGAGACCAGGACCACGCGGGGCGGGACCTGCGGCAACGCGGCGGCGAGATTCCGCAGGGAGGCGAGGTAGCCGTCGTCGTGCGCGGGTTGCCCGGCGGATGCCGAGCCACCCGCCGGTCCGCCCGCCGGACCGGTCACCGGGCCGCCGGGAGGCAGGGTGATGACCATGGCGTCCACGGCCGGCAGGACGGTGCGCACGGGCGCCTGCAGGTCCACCGGCAGGGCGGTGAAGGCGGCGGGAAGCCCGGCCGTGGTGCGGCGCAGGGCGAACACCTCCCCGCCGTCCGCGGTCAGCCGCTCCCCGAGCCGGGTGCCGAGGGCGCCGCAGCCCACGAGCAAAGTGCGGCCGGGGATGCGATGGGAAGGGGGAGGCGCGGACATTCGGGCAGTCTATCCGCGCCGGCCTCGGCGGCGATCCGCCCGATCCCCTCGGGCGTCGGTGGCAGGACTCCAGGTGGTGTAGGAACTCCTCGGTGAAGTCCTGGTCCCGGTAGTCGTCCATGCTGACGACCTCGTGGACCAGGAGGTCGGCATCCTGGCTGAACCGGACCATGTTGGGAGTCTCGGCGGTGTCGCCGGAAAAGCCGATCACGCTCGCGGAGGGTGACGCTGGAGGACGGAGCCGTTCCTGGCTCCGCGCGGTCTACGCCCGGTCCTGGAGGCGCCGCACCTGATGCGTCAGCTGTCGGTTCCGTGCCTCGAGCTGCAGAACCAGCCGTACCCCGGCCAGGTTGAGTCCCTCGGCCAGCAGGTCGCCGATGCGCCGGAGCACGGCGACGTCCCGGTCGCTGTAGAGGCGGGTGCCGCCCGAGGTTCGGTCCGGTTCCAGCAGGCCACGGCTCTCGTACTGGCGCAGATTGTGCTGCTCCATCCCCACCATCCTGGCGGTCACCGAGATGCTGTACACGCCGTGGTTGTCCTTGCTCACCTCGGGGAACCTTTCCACTCGTCCGGGAATCCACCCTTGCACACCTTGTGTCCGTGAGTTATTAAATATGTACCAGCCAGTTGAGATCCTCAAGGCTGGGACCACTGAATACATCGATCATCTGTTGGGAGTGAGTCATCATGCTGATGCGTACCGATCCGTTCCGCGACCTTGACCGTCTCGCCGAGCAGGTGCTGGGCACCCGATCCAGGCCGGCCGCGATGCCACTGGAAGCCTGGCGAGAGGGCGACCAGTTCGCCATCGCGTTCGACCTGCCCGGGGTTGAGGCGAACTCCATCGACCTGGGGATCGAAGGCAACGCCTTGACCGTCCGGGCCGAGCGGGCACCGCGGGCACCCGAAGGGGCCGAGATGCTGGCCTCGGAGCAACCGAGCGGTGTCTTCAGCCGCCAGGTCATCCTGGGTGAGCAACTCGATACCGGAGCGATCACTGCGGGCTATGAGGCCGGTGTTCTCACCGTGCGCATACCCGTGGCCGAGCACGCCAAGCCACGGCGCATCCAGGTCGAGGCGGCCGGCGAGCCGAGGCAGCTGGTGGAGTCCAACTCCTGAGAATCGGCACAGCGGGGCCCCGGATATCGTTCCGGGGCCCCGTCCCGCCCTCGGACCCGCACAGGGTGGGGCGAAGGGCGGGTGCGGGCCCGGAGGTAGCTTGATGGAGGTGACCGGAATGAGTTCGTGGCGACCGTACAACCACTCGCTGTTACCCACCTTCTACGAGAGATTCGAGGAACGGTGGGGTAAGGGCGCAGCCCCATTTCTGGATCCCGAGGTGACCGAGCCACCGATGCCTCGCGCTCAGTGGGTCAATGTGGACACGGGGGCGGCCGTCGCCGTCGTGCCGATGTGGGCCGATGACTCCGAGCACCGCTCGTTCGGCGTGTTCTATCTGCCACCGCAGGGCGACATCTGGGTTCTGCATCCCGGCCCGACCCAGTACGTCGAGCCGGAGGGCGGAGCGGACCGGGAACGGGTGACGTTGCGCAACCAGGCCTTCTCCAAGGCCATCAGGCACGCTGAGGAGTTCATCTTCGGGCTCATCGCCTAAGCCTTGATCCACCGATCGTCGCGCTGGGTGGGGCCCGTAATTAAAGACGAAATGCCCGTCTGACCGGGAAGAATGGGACTTGTCTAAGGTTCCGTTCCACCGCGATGAGAGGGCATCTCGCAGATGCAAGTTTCCCACACCCGTTCCGCCCTGTCAGTTTCCTTCGACGAACCGAATCTCGTGGGTTCCGCGGGGCTGGTTCCGCTGATGAAACTGGCCACCGAATCGGGCCTTCATGAACTGGCCGGGCAGCGGTTGAGCGTGCCGACCGATAAAGGCGCCAACGCCGGGGCGAAAGTCGCCGCCCTGGTCGCGGGGATGTGCGCCGGAGCCGACAGCATCGATGACATGGCCATCCTGCGCCACGGGGCGATGAAGCGGCTCTTCAACGCATGTTATGCGCCCTCGACGCTGGGCTCGTTCCTACGCGCCTTCACCTTCGGGCATGTCCGCCAGCTCGATGCGGTCGCCTCCCGCTTCCTGGCCGGACTGGCTGACCGGGCCCCACTACTACTGGGAAACCCGGCAGCTGCCGATTCGGGTTCGGGGTTGGTGTTTGTCGACGTGGACGACACAATCATCGAAGTCCACGGCTATCAGAAGCAGGGCTCGGGCTACGGGTACTCGGGGGTCCGCGGGCTCAACGCGCTGCTGGCCACCGCCAGCACCGCCGGCACGGCCCCGGTGATCCTGGGCCAGCGCCTGCGTCAAGGCTCGGCGGGCTCCCCACGCGGGGCAGCCCGGCTGATTGGTGACTCTCTGGCCACCCTGCGCCGAATGCGTCCCACGGACCGGGGTCGGGTCCTGATGCGCGCCGACTCGGCGTTCTAGGGCTACCCGACGGTGGCCACAGCGTTGAAGGCAGGAGCCGAGGTCTCGGTCACGGTCAGGATGGACAAAGCCGTCAAGAAGGCCATCGCCACCATCGACGACAAGGCCTGGACCGGAATCAAATACCCACAGGCGATCTACGACGAGGGCACCGGGACCTGGACTTCGAAGGCTGAGGTCGGCGAGATCCCCTTCACCGCCTTCAGCTCTCGTAAGAAAGCCGAACGCGTCGCTGGCCGGTTGGTGGTGCGCCGGATCCCCGAGTTGAACCAGAAGCAGGGTGAAGGTCAGCTGACCCTGTTCGACACCCACCGGTTCCACGCGTTCTTCACCACCACCGATCCAGAGGTCCTGGATACCGTGGCCGCCGACGCCACTCACCGCCAGCATGCGATCATCGAGCAGGTCAACGCTGATCTCAAAGACAGCGCCCTGGCGCACCTGCCCTCCGGAAACTTCGGGGCCAACAGCGCCTGGCTGGTCTGCGCAGGGAAAAGCCTACAACCTCACCCGCACCGCCGGGCTCCTCGCCGCCGGAACCTTCACCAAAGCCCGCACCGGCACCATCAGGGCCAAACTCGTCAACATTCCGGGCCGGCTCGCTTCCAGCGCCCGCCGGCTCCGGATCCGAATGCCCGATTCCTGGCCCTGGCAACACGCCTTCGAGCGGCTCTTCACCGCCCTCCACCCGCCACCACAGACCGTATAAAACCAGTCCACCAGCCGATCAACGGCACGATTCAGGAGCTTCAGTGGAACACCACCGGCAGCGAGGCCGACCACACTGATATGCCCAGAACCGGCTCACCCAGGGTCTACGGAATCAACCCTCGACTCCGAACCACGTCGGTCGATCGAGGCTAAGGAGGTGCCGGTGCGCCCACCGCTCTTCGGTCAGGAATCCTGCCGCAGGTTGTTCCCGGCCGTCTCCCCGCCGTCGATCGCGATCGAGGCGCCGGAGACGAACCGCGACTCGTCCGAGGCCAGGTAGAGCACCAGCGAGCTGATCTCCTCGACCTGGGCGGCCCGACCGGCCGGCACCTGCCCGAGGCCCCGCTTCAGCCCGGCGGTCAGCGGGGTCTCCACGGAGCCGGGGTGGATAGAGTTCACCCGGATGCCGTCCTCACCGAAGTCCAGCGCGGAGGTCTTCGTCAGCCCCTGCACGCCCCATTTCGCGGCGGAGTAGGCAGCGCGGTTCTTGAAGCCGACCAGTCCGGCAATCGAGGAGACGTTGATGATCGAGGAGGTGTCCTGCTTCTTCAACTCCGGCACCGCGGCCTTCATGCCGAGGAACGTCCCGGTCAGGTCGATGTCGAGGGTCCGGGACCAGTCCTCCACGGAGGCGTCCTCCACGTTGCCGGGCGTGTAGATGCCCGCGTTGTTGACCAGCACGTCCAGCTTCCCGAACTCCCGGACACAGTGCCCGACGGCGGCTGTCCAGTCCTCGAGGACCGTCACGTTCAGCGGGGCGAAGGCGGCGGCCGAGCGGCCGACGTCGGTGTTGATCTCCTCGGCCAGGGCGGTGCCGGTCTCCTCCTGCAGGTCACCGATCATCACGTATGCCCCGGCCGCGGCCAGGGCGCGAGCGTGGGAGGCGCCCATGCCCTGGGCGGCTCCGGAGATCAGGGCGACCTTGCCGGCGGCGCGGCCGGATGGTGGAGTGGGATGCTCGTTCATGGCCGTCACGCTAGGGGCTGGGATGGAGCGCCGGACCGGGTTGTTCCGTTGAACGGTATGATCGACGTCTCACTCTCGAAAGGCAGCCAGTTGGCCAATTCTCCCTCCGGGGAATCCGTCATCCATCGCGTGGTGCGGATCCTCTCCGCCTTCAAGGATGACGTCCCGGCTCTGCATCTACGGGAGCTTGCGCGGGAGGTCGGGCTGCCGGTCTCCACCGTGCACCGGCTGGTGGCCGAGCTCGAGGTGGAGGGATTGTTGGTCCGGGACGATTCCGGCCGGCTGCGCCACGGACATCGCATGTGGGAGATGGCCTCGCGGGGGTCGCGGGCCTCGTCCCTGCGGGAGGCTGCCTTACCGCCCATGGAGGACCTGCTCAACCACACCGGCAACCACGTCTCGCTCGGTGTCCTGGAGGGCACGGACGTGCTCTACCTGGAGCGGCTCGCCGCCGATGACGCGACCATCAACATCACCCGGATCGCCGGCCGCCTGCCGGTCCACGGCTGTTCGGCCGGGCTGGTGTTCATGGCCTACGCGCCGGAGGAGCAGCAGGAGCGGTTCCTGAGCCGGCGGTTGGAGAAGCTCACCCCGGACACCGTCACGGACCCCGACCAGCTGCGGGGGATCCTCGCCGATATTCGCCGCAACGGCTACGTCTCCATGGCGGGGATCATCGTGGAGGAGTCCAGCGGGATCTCCGTGCCGATCTTCGTGGAGGACCAGCGCATCGTGGGGACGCTCACCGTGATCGTGCCCCGTGGGGAGGAGCACCTGGCGGTGACCATTCCGCAGTTGCAGTTCGCCGCCCGGGCCATCACCCGCCGCCTCGGCTATGAGCCCACCGCCCGAGGCATGCAGCGCCGCAGTGAGCCCCGTCCTCGTTAACCCCACGCTTTGAGTCGAGTTGGGTGGGTGTTTTGGCCCAACACCCACCCGAACTCGACTGAAAACGCGGGGCTGTCCCGATGAACGGACGGGCACGTTCGATTCAATGGAACACCCCCTCTCGCCCCGGGTGTGGCCGGTGTCACGATCCTTCTCAGACCTTCCGCAGTGACCGGTGACACGTTCCTGAACGAGCCGGTGCTGCGGGCCCCTGACCGAAGGAACACCCCCATGCGCCTGCTCAACGCAGACCCCACGCCCGACGCCGGCCGGCCGGCTTCCGCGGACGGCTTCGCCTACGACGTCGTGGTCGTCGGCTCCGGTGCCGCCGCCCTGACCGCCGCCGCCACGGCCGCCCGCGCCGGCCAGTCCGTTCTCGTGCTGGAGAAGTCCGAGCTGCTCGGCGGCACCTCCGCCGTCTCCGGCGGCATGCTCTGGGTCGTGGACAACCACTACGCCCGCGAGGCCGGGATCGCCGACTCCAAGGAGGCTGGCCGCGAGTACGTGGAGGCCGTGGCCCGCGGCCGTGGCCGCGCCGAGCTGCTGGACGCCGCCCTCGACCACGGGGACACCATGCTCCGCTTCGCCGAGGATGAGCTCGGCGTGCGCTTCATCTTCCTGGACAACTTCCCGGACTACCGCCAGGACCTGCCCGGGGCCGTCACGGGCGGCCGCACGGTGGAGCCGGAGCTGTTCAACGCCCGCGAGGCCCTCGGGGAACTGGCCCAGCACGTCCGCACGGACGGCCGCCATCCCTACACCATGCAGGAGTACGAGGACTGGGGTGCCTTCACCACCTTCCCCTGGGATGAGCTCAACGAGCGCCAGACGCAGGGCTTCGCGGCCAAGGGTCACGCCCTGGTCGCCATGCTGCTCAAAGCCTGCCTGGAACACGGGGTGCAGTTCGCCATCGAGGCTCGGGTGGAGCGGTTGCTGACCACCGGGACCCACGACGGCGGCGCGGGCACCTCCGCGGGCCGCGTGGCCGGCGTCGTGCTGGCGGACGGGACCGAGATCCAGGCCAACACGGGCGTGATGCTGGCCGCGGGCGGCTTCGAGTGGGACAAGGCCCTGGCCGACTCGATGCTCGCCACCCGCCTGTACACGATGTGCTCCCCGCCCTCGAACACGGGCGACGCCCTGAAGATGGCCCAGCGGATCGGCGCCATGACCCGTGGCACCCGTGAGGCCTGGTGGGCGCCGATGTCCGTGGTCGGCACGCTCCGGGACGGCGAGCCGGTCGGGAACCTGTTGCGCTTCGAGCGCCAGGGCCCGGGCTCCATCATGGTCAACCGCCACGGGCAGCGCTTCGCCAACGAGGCGCAGAACTACAACGATCTGGCCCGCGTGCTGCAGTCCTGGGACTCGGCGCAGAACCAGACCTTGAACACCCCGGCGCACGTGGTCTTCGACCAGTCCTATCTGGAGCGTTACGGACTGATGGACCACCGCGCCGGCCAACCCACCCCGGACTACCTCATCGAGGCACCCACACTGGGCGAGCTCGCCGTGAAGATCGGCGTCCCCGCCGAGGCGCTGGAGGACACCGTGACTCGCTTCAACGAGCACGCCGTTGTGGGGGAGGACCCGGACTTCGGCCGCGGTACCTCCGAGTACGACCGCTACTGGGGCGATGCCGAGAACCAGTGGCCGAACCCCTCCCTCGGCCCGCTGCAGTACGGCCCCTACTACGCGCTCGAGGTGGTCAACGGGGCCTTCGGGACCTGCGGCGGCGTGGCCACGGACGGCAACGGCCAGGTGCTCGACGTCGACGGTGCACCGATCGCCGGCCTGTTCGCCGCGGGCAACACCACCGAGAGCCCCTACGCCGCCGGCTACCCCGGCGCCGGCGCCACCCTCGGCCCGCTCATGACCATGGCCTACCTGGCCGGCCGCCGCCTGGCGGGCCAGCCGGCCGAATACACCGGGCACGACGACGGCCGCGCACCGGGCGCTGCCAGGTCCGGTTCCCGGGACCTCGAGGAGGTCTCCGCATGATCCGGCACATCGTGATGTTCCGCTGGAAGGACTCCTTCACCGAGGACATCCGCGCCCAGTGGATCACCGGCCTGGAGAAGCTCCAGGTCAACATCCCGGGACTGCTGGCCCTCCAGCACGGACCCGACGTTTTGAAGACGGACAAGTCCTGGGACCACGTCATCATCGCCGACTTCGAGGACCGTGACGCCCTCACCGTCTACAACACCCATCCTGCCCACGAGGCCATCAAGCCCTTCTCCCTGCCGAACGTGCGGGACCTGGCCTACGTGGACCTCGACCTCCCCGCCGACCTCCCCGTCAGCACCACCGACACCCACACCACTTCCCACACCACCGAGGACCACTCATGAGCACCACCGCCACACCCTCGCCCACCGGGACCGGAGCGCACGCCGCGCGGACCGGCGCAGGCGACCGGGACGACGTCGTGCTGGAGCACCAGGGCACCCCGAAGAAGGCGGCCCTGGCCTCCTTCCTGGGCTCCACCATGGAGTACTACGACTTCTTCATCTACGGCACCGCCGCCGCCCTGGTGTTCCCGCAGCTGTTCTTCCCGGGCGGTGACCCGGCCATCGCGGCCATCGCCTCCTTCGCCACGTTCGGTGTTGCTTATATTGCCCGTCCGCTCGGCGGCTTGGTGATGGGTCACTTCGGCGACCGGCTGGGGCGCAAGAACGTGCTGCTGGTGACGCTGATGATCATGGGCCTGGCCTCGCTGTCGATCGGCCTGCTGCCGACGTTCGATTCGATCGGCATCTGGGCCACCGTGCTGCTGGTTATCGCCCGACTGGCGCAGGGCTTCTCCGCCGGCGCCGAGTCCGCGGGGGCCTCGTCGCTGACGATCGAGCACTCCCCGGAGGGCCGCCGCGGCTTCTTCACCTCCTTCGTGATGATGGGCTACGCCGCGGGCATGGTCCTCTCCACGATCGTGTTCATCCCCATCGCGGCCCTGCCGGAGGAGGCCCTGCTGAGCTGGGGCTGGCGGATCCCGTTCCTGCTCTCCGTGTTCGTGCTGGCCATCGCCTTCTGGGTGCGGACCAAGCTGGACGAGACCCCCGTCTTCGAGGAGGAGGTGGCCGAGGCCGGTGCGGTGAAGAAGCTGCCCGCCGGCGAGGTGCTGAAGTACCAGGGCGGGGACGTGTTCCGCGTGATGCTGATGTCCGCGTTCTCCGTGATGCAGACGATCTTCACCGTGTTCGGCCTGTCCTACGCCGTGGACCAGGGCGGGTTCGAGCGCACGGACATCCTGACCGTCAACGCGGTGGCGGTGGGCCTGTCCATGGCGGTCATGCCCTTCGCCGGCAAGCTCTCCGACCGGATCGGACGCCGTCCCCTGCTGATCACCTCCATGCTTGGCTGCGCCGTGGCCATCTTCCTGTACTTCCTGGCCCTGGGCACCGGCAACATCTGGCTGGTCCTGGCCGCCTCGATGCTGTTCATGACCGTGCTGTACTCCGGTTTCAACGGCGTGTGGACCTCCTTCTTCGGCGAGCTGTTCGCCGCCCCGGTCCGCTACACCGGCATGGCCATGGGTAACCAGCTGGGCCTGGTCCTGGCCGGCTTCGGCCCGATGATCGGCGGCATGCTGCTCGGCGCCGGCACCTTCGGCTGGGTCCCCGTCGCGATCTTCGGCTGCGTGGTGGCCCTCATCGCCGCCGCGGCCTGCTTCAGCTCCCGGGAGACCGCACACACCCCCATCCAGCAGCTGGGCGAGCCCTACCTCAAGGCCACCGGCCGGATCTGAGCCCCTGTCCCATCAACCCACCACCTACGACGCCGGTCCGGTCGCCTTCCGCGGCCGGCCGGCGCTCGGCCGGTGGCCCCGATTTTCTGACGATCTCAAGGAGACGAACGATGACTGAGAACACCCCCGCCCCTACCGCTGGGGCCGGTGCCGCCCGCGGGACCGTGCACAAGTGTGATGTGTTGGTGGTCGGCTCCGGCGCCGCCGGCATGGCCACCGCCCTACGGGCCGCCCATGACGGGCTGAACGTGATCGTGGCGGAGAAGTCCCCGCACTTCGGGGGCACCACGGCCCTGTCCGCGGGCTGGTCCTGGGTGCCGGGCAACCCGAAGGGCGCCGCCGCCACGGGCGACACCCGGGCCGAGGCGGAGGAGTATCTCCAGGAGCTGTCCGGCGACTTCTACAACGAGGAGGGCGTGGCCGGCTTCCTGGACACCGTGCCGGAGGCCATTGACTTCTTCGAGGACAACACCTCGGTGGTGTTCTCCTACCCGGAGAAGGCCCCTGACTACCAGATGGACCTGCCGGGAGCTCGGTTGGGAGGGCGCGCGATCCTGCCCTCGGACGCGGACATCCGCATGCTCGGGGCCCGGCGCAAGGAGCTGCAGCCCTACCTGAGCTCCTACACGGTGTTCGGGTATATGCCGCAGGTGGGCCCGGACATGGCCACCATCCTCAAGGCCAACCAGTCCGTGAAGGCCTTCACCTACACCGCCTCCAAGCTGCTGCGCACCTGGGTGGACACCGCCCTGTTCCAGCAGCCGCTCAAGCGCACCAACGGATCCGCGCTGATGACCCGCATGGTGTCCTCCGCGCTGGAGGCCGGGGTGCGGGTGTGGACCTCGACTCCGGTGCGGGAGCTGGTGACCAATAGCGACGGCGCCGTCACCGGTGCGGTCCTGTCCGGCACGCATGCCGGTACCGTGCAGGCACGCCTCGGCGTGGTGCTGGCCGGTGGCGGCTTCTCCGGGGACGAGGAGCTGCGCCGCCAGTACTTCCCGCATGATGCCCACGGCGGGGAGCACTTTACCCCGACCCAGGGCCACGACGGCTCCTCGGCGCGGATGGCAATGGCGGTCGGCGGGCGGATCAACGCAGACGTGTCCTCCCCGGGCTCCTGGGCCCCGGTGACGGTGTTCAAGAACCTGGTCACCCGCACCCAGCGGCTCTTCCCGCACCTGCGCCAGATCGGCCTGCCCGGCATGATCACCGTGGACAAGCACGGCAAGCGCTTCGGCAACGAGGCGCTGAGCTACCACGACTTCGGCCGGCAGATGCTGGACCACATGAAGGACGAGGAGTCGGTCTACGCGTGGATCGTGGGCGATGAGAAGCTGATGCGCAAGTACGGGATCGGCTTCGCCAAGCCCACGCCGATCCCGCGCCAGCTGTTCTACGCCGCGGACTACCTGGTCAAGGGTGAGACCGTGGCCGAGCTGGCCGAGAAGATCGGCGTGGACGCCGCCGGTCTGCAGGCCACGATCGACCGGTTCAACCGGGACGCCGTGGCCGGCGAGGACACCGAGTTCGGCCGCGGGTCCACCGCCTACAACCACTTCCGCGGGGACATGGACCACAAGCCGAACCCGAACCTGGCGACCCTGGACAAGGCCCCGTACTACGCCGCGAAGGTGCGGATGGGAGACCTGGGCTCGTTCGCCGGGATCGACGTGGACTCCCGCCACGCGGTGATCCGTGAGGACGGGAAGCGGATCCCGGGCCTGTACTCCGTGGGCGCCGCCGCCGTGTCCGTGTTCGGTGGCGGATACCCGGGCTACGGCTCGCACATCGGGCCGGCATTGGTCTTCGGTTACCGCATGGGCCGGGACATCGCCGAGCTCGCCGCCGAGTCCGGATCCGCTGATGCCCTGGAGCGGGCCATGGAGGTTAAGGCTTGAGCCTTGGCGTGGCCCTTTCTCCGTTCGCCGGCCGCACCGCTGTCATCACCGGTGCGGCCGGCGGTATCGGCGCGGCCACCGCGCGGATGATGGCCGCGCGCGGGGCCACCGTGGTGATCGGCGATGTGGATCCGCGGGCCGAGGACGTGGTGGCGGAGATTGAGGCTGCGGGCGGCCGTGCGCTGTCTGTGCGCTGCGACGTGACCGACGAGGACTCCGTGGCGGCGCTGATGGATGTGGCGGCGAAATTCGGTGGCTCTGCTGGCGGATCCGGCAGTGTGGACGTGCTGGTGGCCAACGCCGGCATCGCCGAGCGCAAGGGACCTTTGCACGAGCTGGACCTGGATCATTGGCGCACGGTGCTGGACATCGACCTGACCGGGGTGGCCCTGTCCATGAAGCACGCGCTGCGTCACATGGCTGCTGCCGACGACGGGCGGGGGAGCGGCGCGGTGGTGGCCGTGTCCTCGATCATCGGTCTCGTCGGCCAGGCTGGCTCCGGGCCGTACTCCGCGGCGAAAGCCGGGGTCGCCAATCTGGTCCGCTCTGCGGGGTTGGGCTATGCGCCGACCGGGATCCGCGTCAACGCAGTGGCCCCCGGCTACGTGGAGACCCCGCTGACCGCCAAACTGGACGAGTCGGTCCGCTCGCAGATGACCGCCCGCCAGCCGATCGGCCGTCTCGGCACTCCCGAGGAGGTCGCCGAGGTCATCTGCTTCCTGGCCTCCGACGCCGCCAGCTTCGTCACCGGTGCCGTGTGGTCCGTGGACGGCGGCTATGTGGCTCAGTAGGACTGGCGTTCGGTGTCCCTAGCCGAAGGTGCCGGCAAGGATGCGGCGCTGGAGCACGTCCAGGTGCTTCGCGAGCGCGTCCTTGGCTGCTTCAGGATCGCGGTCTCGGAGGGCCTGGACCATCTTCGTGCGGTTCTCATGGGTCTCGGGGCCGCCAGTGGGGCCGGCCTTGAGGTGGAAGTGCCGGGTGATCTCCAGCAGCGGTCCCATGAGTGTCTCCGCCACCCCGTTGTGGGCCATGCTGGTCAGCTTCTGGTGGAAATCGATGTGCAGGGTCAGCCGGTCCTCCCACTCGGGAACGTCCGTCTCGGCCCTGTTGGAGGCGTCGGCAACAGCGGCCAGCTCCTCGATTTCCTCGCCCGTGGCCAGCTCGCACGCCTGGTCGACGACGTAATTCTCGAGGACCAGGCGGACGTCGATGAGCTCCTTGATGTCGAACTGCTTCAGGGACATCCCGTCCAGGAGGTTCTGGGACAGGGCCGTGGCATTCGAGGCGGTGAGGAAGGCCCCGCCGGTGGCGCCCTTCTTCAGCGTGACAAGTCCGGAGACCTCGAGCATCCTGATCGCCTCGCGGACGGTGTTCCGACTGACGCCCATCTGCTCGGCCAGCTCGCGTTCGCTCGGGAGCTTCTGCCCGGGCTTGAGCTCGTTCGATTGGATGCGGCCGCGGATCTGCTCGATGATGTCGTCGACGGCGCGCCGGGGTCGGACACTCGCGAACGGCTGGGATGGAGGGCTCACGGGCTGCTTTCCTCGGTGCTGGCCGGTCTGGCCAGCCGGTGTCACGGTCTGCATGGCATCAGCTGGTCAAGGGCCGGGCGGCGAAGGCCATGTTGTCCGTGTATCGTAACGCGACGATTTCCACCTGACTGTCCAGGGGGGTCTCCACGGGACCCAGGAATGCCGTGGCCAGCCGTGGCCCGTCCTCGAGGTCGACGATCGCGACCTGATAGGGCGTGAAGGCCTTGAACGCCTCGGGCGCGGCATGCACGGAGGTGACGGAATACAGCCTCCCCCGTCCTGACAGCTCCACCCACTCGACATCGCGGTTCCAGGTGGCCGGGTCGAAGTCCCTGGGCGGGAACGTGGGGACGCCGTCGGAGCCGAACCGGGTGGTGATGAACCGGCCCTCGGCCAGAGCCTCCCAGAAGCGGGTGGTGAAGGGCGTCTTCCGGGGCGGGTATGGGTGCGGGCGATCGATTTCGACGGTGTTGATCATCAGGAGACCCTTTCGAGGATGTGGACCAGTGCAGCGTTGTAGTTGCCGAGTTCGGCCGTGGCCAATCCGATGGCCGCGTCCTCGACCTGGCGATCCCCAGCGCCGTGCATGAGTTGCTCGCAGGCCTCCAGCAGGTTGTAGAGCGGGGTGACATAGGCGGGATGACCACGGGAGGTCAGTCCGCCGGAGGTGGAGAGGGGGATGTCCCCGCCCAGGGAGGTGCGGCCCTCCGCGGCGAACCGTGCGCCGGCTCCACGGGGTGCGAAGCCGAGGGCCTCACTGACGAGGACCTCCACGATGGTGCAGGGCGCGTACAGCTCGGCGAAGTCCACGTCGGACGGACGAAGCCCTGCCTCTTCGAAGGCCTGGCCACCGGCCTTCTGGGCTGCGTTCAAGGCGATCATGTCGTTGGGTGTCGCCGTGATCTGGTGGGCGCCCTCGTGATGGAAGCCGGTGCCGCGCACCACCACATAGGGCCGCCCACTGGCGCGGGCGACCTCCTCGTCGGCCAGCACCAGGCACACCGCCCCGTCGCTGCGCGGGGGTACCTCGAAGAGCCCCAGGGGGTGCACGATGGTGGGCTGGTCCAGGACCTCTTCCAGGGTGGTTGGCTTGCGGTACTGGGCCAGAGGATTCAGCGTGGCGTGGTGGCGGTTCTTCACGGCCACCGTGGCAACGTCCTCGCGAGTCGCCCCGAAGTCGTGGAGGTAGCGCATCATGTCCATGGCGTACCAGGCGATGGGTGTGATGCCGAAGGGCGCCTGGAAATCCACGTCACCCACGGCCCGCATGGAGCTCATCATGTGCTCGCCGGAGGAGATGGCTGTCTCGTAGTTCACGCCCAGCGCCAGGGCCACCTTGGCGCGGCCCGTGCGGATGTTGTCGGCCGCGTGCTCGAAGGCGAAGCCACCGGTCATCCCGTTACCGAGGACCTCGGCCACGAACCCGTCGCACGGGAGCTGCAGATAGCTGGCCATGAAGGTCGCGAAGTATTTCTGCTGCGTGTAGGGGCGGGGCTGGGCAAAGCTCAGCCCGCCGATCTCCGACTTGTCCACCTGGGCCATCTCGACTGCCCGGAGGACGACGTCGGCCATGACCTCGTGTTCCAGGGAGCCGATGTCCGACCCCTTGGGTTGGAGGCGGCCCACAGGAGTTGCCGCATAACCGATGACTGCCACTCTGCCCATGTCGTGCTCCTCTTGGCGGTTGCGAATCGAGGCGCTTGGAAAGCCCCTTGACGTGATGTGAGACTACAGTCACACTGGCAATGGATCAACCTTTGAAATTCAGGAGTGACATGACTCACCACCGTCCCTTGTATGGGCGTGAAGACCTGCGCAGGCTCATCGAGCCCCAGACCATCGCGGTCGTCGGCGCCTCCGCCACCGAGGGCAGCTTCGGGCGCCGCACCCTCGAGAACCTCGCGCATTTCGGCGGCACCGTCTATGGCATCAACCCCAAGTACGACGACATCCTCGGGTATCGGACCTTTCCGACGCTGTCCGATCTGCCGGAGACCCCGGACTGTGTGATCGTCGGGGTCGGGCAGAAGCTCGCTGAGACCGTCATCAAGGAGGCCGCTGACCTCGGCATCGGCGGGGCGGTCATCTATGCCTCCGGCTACCGGGAGACCGGTGATGCCGACGGCGAGGCGGCTCAGCAACGCCTGCTGGACACGGCCCGATCGGCTGGGTTGCGACTCGCGGGGCCCAATTGCGTGGGCCTCGTGAACGCCAACAGCCGGGCCGGCATGAACTTCATGACCGACTGTGGAGAGATGATCCAGGGGGAGGCCGGCCGCATCTCCCTGGTGTCCCAGAGTGGCGCGCTGGGCTACGCCCTGTTGCAGGGGCTGCACCGCGGAGTGTCCTTCAGCAAGTTCCTCGCCTGCGGCAACTCCGTGGACATCGACGTCGCCGACTACGTGTCCTACCTCGCGGAGGACCCGGAGACCTCGACCATCGTGTGCCTGCTGGAGGGCATCGCGGACGGCGGCCGGTTCATCGAGGCGATCCGCAAGGCCCGCCGCGCCGGCAAACCGGTGATCGTCTACAAGTCCGCCAACAGTGCGGCCAGCAGCAAAGCGGCCCTGTCCCACACCGGCACCCTCGCCGGGTCGGCGGACGCCTACCGTGCCGCCTTCCAGCGTGCGGGCGCGGTCCTCGTCGAGGACTTCGAGGCCCTCATGGAGGTCGCCGCCTTCTTCGACCGGAACACCGAGGGCCCCACCGGTCACGGCGTCGGCATCATGGCCACCTCCGGCGGGGCTGGCGTGATCTGTGCGGACAAGGCCGAGGAGAACGGCCTGCCCCTGCCACCCCTCGGGGAGGCGACCACGGAGGTGCTGCGTGACGTGGTCCCCGGCTTCGGATCGCTGGCCAACCCGGCCGACCTGACCGCGGAGGTGCTCAAGAACGTCGAGACCTTCAAGACAAGCCTCACCGCCTTCTGCGACGACCCGGCCTTCGGCGCCGTCGTGGTGCCACTGACTTTCGTCCACGAGAAGACCACCGGCATCCGGGCCCGGTACCTGGCCGAAGTGGCCGGGCAGTCCAGCACGCCTCTCGCCGCCGTCTGGATGAACGAATGGCTGGAAGGCCCCGGAAGCCGGGACCTGGACAGCGACGAGTCGGTGACGATCTTCCGATCACCGGCACGGTGCATGTGGACCATCAGGCAGTGGATGGACTGGCATGCCCGGACCGACTGGGACGCCGAGGACCTGACCGACCAGGGCACTGCCGGCCAGCACCCCGCAGCGGACCTGCTGGCCACCCACGCTGCGGGGACCACAGCGCTGACGGAGTCGGCAGCCAAGGAGATCGTTGCCCGCTATGGCATCGAGGTTCCGTCAGAACAGGTGGTCGCCGGCCCCGATCAGGCCGTTGCCGCCGCCGAGTCCATGGGCTTTCCCGTGGTCGTCAAGGTGGTCTCCCCGGACATCCTCCACAAATCGGAGGTCGGCGGTGTGCGGGTCAACCTCCGGACCGCCGAAGAGGTCCGCGGAGCCGTCACCGGCATGCGGGAACGGCTGGCGAAGGACGCGCCAGGGGCCAGGATCGAGGGCTACAGCGTGCAGCAGATGGCCGGCGACGGGCCGGAGATCCTCCTCGGCGCCCGCTTCGACCCGGTCTTCGGCCCTCTGGTCCTGCTGGGTTCGGGCGGAACCTGGGTCGAGATCCTCAAGGACGTGAAGGTCCACCTCACGCCGATCGACCACCAGGCCGCAGCGGAGGCCGTGGCCGGGATGACCCTCGCCAGGGTCTTCGACGGTGCCCGCGGCGAGGCGCCCTATGACGTCGACGCCATCGCCGATTGCATCGTGGCGTTCTCCCGACTGGTCCGTGACCTCGACGGTCACGCCACGGAGGTCGAGCTGAACCCCGTACGCATCACCCGGGACCGCGGCCCCGTTGCGGTCGACGCACTCATCGTCCTCGCGGAGGACCGCGAGGACACCACCGGCGCCACGGACGGTGCGCTGCCGGCCGGGCAAGAACAGGAAGGGAACGTCCAATGGGCAAGTGTGTAGAGGACTTCACCGTCGGGGAAATCCAGGAGAGCCAGGCGAAGACGGTGACCGAGACCGACGTCGTCGTCTATTCGTGGATCTCCGGAGACTTCAACCCCATGCACACGGACGCGGAGTATGCGGCGCGTTCCCCCCTGGGCCAGCGCATCGCCCACGGCACCCTCGGGATGTCGATCGTGACCGGGCTCAGCGCTCGCATGGGGGATTTCGACGGAACGGCCATCGCGGCCCTGGGCGTGGAGGATTGGAAGTTCCTCGCCCCGATCTTCATCGGTGACACGGTGCGGCTGCGCACCACCATCCAGGACGCCCGGGCCACCTCGAAGCCCGACCGCGGCGTGGTGACCCGGCTGATGGAGCTGGTGAACCAGGACAACACGGTGGTCCAGCGGGGGGTCATGAAGACCATGGCCTACACCCGTGCGGGCCTCGAGACAGCAACGAACACCCACGATTCACAGGAGAAGTCATGAAGTCATTGGTCAACACCACCGGTCTGAACGAAGACCAGAAGATGGTTCGTGAGGCCGTCCTCGAGATCCTCGAGTCCACCCTTCCCAAGGAGGAGATCCGGCGCATCGACGAGGCCAAGGAGTTCCCGGAGGCCGCGTATCAGGCGCTGGCGGAGAGCGGATTCCTCGGCCTGTTCTTCGAGGAGGAGTACGGGGGCGCCGGCGGCTCCTACAAGGACATCACCAATTTCATGGAGACCCTGGGGTACCACTACGCGGGCATCGGTCAGGCCGTCATGATCACCTCCGTCTACGCCGGCGGCCACGTGGCCAAGTTCGGCAGCGACGAGCTCAAGAAGCGCATCCTCCCCGGCGTCATCGACGGTTCCGTCAAACTGGCGCTGGCCATGTCCGAGCCGGGCACCGGATCCGACGTGGCCGGTCTCTCGACCAAGGCCGTCAAGCAAGACGGCGGCTATGTTCTCAACGGAACCAAGGTGTGGATCTCCGGCGCGCACGTGGCCGACTACATCGTGGTGATCGCCAAGACCGACCCGGACGCCGAACGGCACCAGGGCCTGAGCACGTTCCTGGTGGACGTCAAGAGCCCCGGCGTCACCATCAATCCCCTGAAGATGTTGGGCCGGCGGACCACCCACGCCAACGAGGTGGTCTTCGAGAACGTCGTCGTTCCCGAGGAGAACCGCATCGGAGAAGAGGGCAAGACCTGGAAGAACCTCATGAAGTGCCTGGCCGGAGAGCGACTCGGCCTGGCCGCCATCGCGGCCGGTAACTGCTACCGCGTGACGGAGGACGCCCGGGAGTATGCGCAGCAGCGCGTGCAGTTCGACCAGCCGATCTCCTCGTTCCAGGTCATCCAGCACAAACTGGTGGATATGTGGCTCCTGGCCGAGCAGTCGCGTCAGGCCACGTATCGGGTCGCCGAGCTGCTCGACGCCGGCGAGCTGGCCATCGAGGAGACCTCGGCGGCCAAGATCATCGCCACGGAGAACAACTTCAAGGTCTCGGACATCGGCCTGCAGGTCTACGGCGGTTCCGGTTACGCCATGGAATACGACATGCAGATGTACTTCCGTGACTCCCGCGTCGGCCCGATCGGCGGCGGTACCAATGAAATCCAGCGGAACGTCCTCGCCAAGAGGATGGGTCTCTGACCTATGGAGCCGGGCCGAAAGGCCCGCCCGTGTCAAGGAAGCGTGAGCACGATGACAACTCATGGACAGAAACGGCCCGGAAGACGCCTGCGGGCCCTGGCCGGTGCAGCGGTCGCACTCATGGCGGGCACCCTCGCCGGCTGCGGAGCGACCCCATCGGGGACGGCCTATTCGGAGGAAAGCCCTCTGGTGCTGCGCTACGCGGACTACTCCAGCGCCACCTCGAGCGGCCCGTTCCAGGCCTTCGCGGACCAGGTGACCGAGGAATCCGACGGGCGGATCGACTTCAAGCAGTACTGGGGCGGCAGCCTGCTCGGTACGGCGGACATGCCGGCCGGCATCCGCGGGGGCGTGGCCGACCTGGGCATGTTCACCGCGACCTACTACGGCAGCGAGTTCCCGTTGACGGAGTGGATCAGCTCGTTGGGCAGCGTCTCCTCCACGGAGTACCCGGACGGGATCCTGCAGGCCAACGCCGCCCAGGCGGACTTCGCCATGAACTCGGAGGCGGTGAACGAGCAGTTCGAGGACCGCGGCATCAAGCTGCTCTTCTCCTCCCACTCGATCACCAAGTACGACATCATCTGCACGTCGCCGGTGGAATCGCTGGCCGATGCGAAGGGCAAGCGCGTCCGCAGCGGCGGCGCCCTCTGGGACCGTGAGCTGGAGGCCGCCGGGATGATCCCGGTGAACGTCGCCATCACGGAGACCTATGAGGGGCTGCAGCGCGGCGTGATCGACTGTGCCCTGGCCTCGCCCAAGACGGTCACGGCCTACAGCCTGTGGGACGTGGCCAAGTACTACACGGAGATCCCGCTGTCCGGGATCAACGCCCAGTACGCGGTCATGAACAAGGACCAGTGGGAGGCCCTGGAACCCGAGGATCAGCAGATCGTGTGGGACGCCGGCTACACCTGGTGGCTCGAATACCTCAAGTACGAGGGGCTCGGGCTCGAGGAGAAGCTCCGCACCGAGGGGGTCGAGGACGAGGGCGTGACCTTCCTCCAAGGCGAGGAGGACCTCGTCGGGGCCATCGAGGACCAGCAGGAGAAGGTCATCGACCAGATGCCGGCCGACGCGCCTGAGTCCGTGGAGGACCCGGAGGCAGTGATCGACGAGTACGTCTCCACCATGGACACCTGGCTCGAGCGTGTGCAGGGCATGGACCTGGGCACACCTGAGGACATCAACCTCTCCGAATACGAGGAGACGGCCAAGAGCGAACTGTGGGATAGGAACCGGCCATGACCCCCAACGGTGTTACCGAACAGCAGTCCCGGCCCCGGGACGAGGCGAACTCCTTCCCGGTCGGGGCCGAGGCCCCACCACAGGCCGACGGCGACCTGGTGGTCCTTCCCCCGGCGGCAAACGAGCCGGACGGTACGGGGACGACCTGGCTGACCCGGGTGGCCCACCTGATCAGCAAGATCGGCGGCCAGGTGGCCGGGGTGCTGACCATGGTCCTGTGCCTGCTGATCGGGGCTGACGTGGTGATGCGGCTGCTCCACCAGCCGATCACGGGCGTCCTGGAGTTGACGCAGTATGTGCTGATGCCGCTGCTGGTGTTCCTCTCGCTGGCCTTCGCGCAGTCCATCGGCGAGCACATCCGGGCGACCATCCTGGTGGACCGGCTCAGTCCCAGGGACGCCATCATCGCGAACCTGACGGCCCAGGCGATCAGCCTGGTGGCCACGGTCACCCTGGCGATCGCCGCCGTGGCCAGCGCCGCCTTCGCCACGGAGATCCGCCTGGAGGCCCTGGGCGCCGTGGAGATCCCGGTGTGGCCCGTCAAGATCATGGTCGCCGCCGGGCTGATCCTGCTGGCGGTGCAGATCGTGGCCACCATGGTGGACATGGTCGTGGCCGGCCGGGTCGACCCCGAGTCGGTGCTGGTGGAGCGCCACGTCTCCACCGAGCTGAAGAGCGCGGAGAATATCGAAGCCCCCACCGCCGGCGTCGCGAGCCGGCGCCTGATGATCGGTGCCGTGGTGGTGATGGTGGTCCTGCTGGCCCTGATCCTGTTCGGCCCGGTCGGGGACCTGACCATCGGCATCATGGTGATCGCCCTGTCCATCGTGCTGATGCTGGCGGGCATCCCCATCGGTTTCGCCATCCTGATCCCCGCGGCCGTGGGCCTGTGGCGGATGTCCGGGTTCAGCGCGGTGATGGTGAGCTTCGAGGACATCCCCTTCGACACCACCGCCAGCTGGAGCCTGAGCGTCATCCCCATGTTCATCCTGATGGGCACCGTGATGGGCCGCTTCAACCTGACCTCACGGCTGTTCGAGGCCGCCAAGGCCTGGATGGGCGGGCTGCCGGGCGGCCTGGCGATCTCCACCAACTTCGCCGGCGCCGGCCTGGCCGCGGCCAGCGGCAGCTCGATGGCCATCACCTACTCCCTGGGCCGGGTGGCCATCCCGGAGATGCTCAAGGCAGGTTACAAGCCCAAGCTGGCCACCGGGTCCGTGGCGATGTCCGGCACCCTGGGCATGCTCATCCCGCCCAGCGTGGTGCTGGTGGTCTACGCCAGCACGGCGGGCACAGCAGTTGGTCCGCAGCTGACGGCGGCCGTGCTGCCAGGCGTGGTCCTGGCCGTCGCCTTCTCCGTGGTGATCCTGCTGTGGTCCCTGGCGGACAAGAACCTCGCACCGAAGTCCGCCGCGGGCAGCGTCTCCTGGGGCGAACGGTTCCGGACCCTGCCCGGCGTGATCCCCATGACCGTCATCATCCTGGCCATCATCGGCGGCATGTTCTCCGGCCTGTTCACGCCCACCGAGGCGGGTGCGGTGGGCGCCATCCTCGCCATCGTGATGGGCTGGGCCTTCAGCAAGGACCGCAGCTGGAAGACCTTCTGGCCGCGCATGATCGACTCGCTCAAGGAGACCGTGGCCGGCGTGGCCCCGATCTTCCTGCTGCTGATCGGCGTCCACGTGCTCACCCGCGTGGTGGCGCTGTCCGGCCTGGCCGAGGCGCTCGCCACCTGGGTGCAGTCCATCGGGCTGACCCGGACCATGCTGCTGTTGCTGCTGATCCCCGTGTTCATCCTGATGGGCATGTTCATGGACAGCCTGGCCATGATCCTGCTGACCGTCCCGGTCCTCGCCCCGGTGCTGACCGCACTGGATGTGGACCTGATCTGGTTCGGCATCTTCATGGTCATCCTGGTGGAGCTGGGCATGGTCACCCCGCCGATCGGCATCCTCAGCTACATCGTCCACCGCGTGTCCCAGAATCCCGAGGTGAACGGCGGCACGAAGGTCGACCTGGTCGAAGTGTTCAAGGGCACCGGGCCCTTCCTGGTGGCGGGGATCGCGATGCTGGTGTTCATCATCTTCGTCCCGGAGTTCGTCCTACTCGGGGCAGGGGGCGCCTGATGTCCGATCAGCCTGACGAGGAGCCGCAGCAGCGGGGTCCGCTGGCCGGAATCCGGGTCCTGGAGGTCATGGCCCTGGGCCCGGTGGCGCTGGCCGGGACCATGCTGGCGGACCTGGGCGCCGACGTCGTGCTGGTGGCACGCCCCGGCTGGCTGGAGAGCCAGGGCAACCGGCTGGACGGCACCCGGAGGGGCCGCCGGGTCATCGAGCTGGACCTGAAGAACGACGACGGCCGCCTCGCCTTCCTGGAGGCGGCCGCGGGGGCCGACGTGGTGCTGGAGGGGTTCCGGCCTGGTGTGTTGGAACGCCTCGGGCTCGGGCCGGAGGAGCTGCTGGCACGCAACCCGCGGCTGGTGCTGGGCCGCATGACCGGGTGGGGCCAGGACGGTCCCCGCAGCCAGAGCGCGGGCCATGACATCAATTACCTGTCCCTGACCGGCCATCTGGCTGCCATCACCGGCTCCGACGCCCAGCCGGCCGTCCCGCTGAACCTCGTGGGGGACTACGGCGGGGGCACCATGTTCCTGATGACAGGAGTTCTCTCCGCCCTCCTCGAGCGTTCCGTCTCGGGCCGGGGCCAGGTGGTGGACGCCGCCATGGTGGACGGTGCCTCGATGCTCGGTCAGTGGGTCTGGGCCATGCGCGGTGTGGGCCGCTGGACGGATCAGCCGAGGTCCAACATGCTCGACGGCGGCCGGCCCTGGTATGACGTCTACCGCACCCGGGACGGGCGGCACATGGCCGTCGGCGCCCTGGAGCCGGCCTTCTACCCTCAGCTGCTGACCGGGCTCGGACTGGACGGCACCGTGCCCGAGCGCACCGCGCCGGACCGCGACGACCCGACCACCTGGCCGCGCTTGCGCGAACTGTTCACGGAACGGTTTGTCCAGTACGACCAGGCCCATTGGACGGACATCTTCAGCGGCACCGACGCCTGCGTCACGCCGGTCCTGACCTACGCGGAGGCCGAACGGGACGAGCACCTGGGCAGCCGGGGCACGCTTCTCGAGGTGGACGGGGTGGTGCAGCCCGCGCCGGCTCCCCGGTTCTCCCGCACCCCGGCGCCGGCGCCGGACAGCCCGCCGACCACGCCCAGTCCGGTGGATGGACTCTGGGCACGGCACCGTCCATGACCGTACACGTCCCTACGGCCACCCCGTGGCCGGCGCAGCGCATGGCCGCCTCGCTGTTCCTGGTGCTCGGCACGGACATGTTCATCGTCTCGCCCCTGCTGCCGCAGATCAGCCAGACGTTCGAGGTCAGCAGCGGTGAGGCCTCCGTGGTCGGGTGGAGCTTCTCCCTCGTCTACGCCCTGCTCAGCCCTGCCGTCGCGCTGATCACCAACCGGTTCACGCGGCGCTCGGCCATGTGGGTCGGCGCGGCCGTGTTCAGCGTGGGCGCGCTGGGTGTCGCCGTGCTGCCCACGCTGGGGCTGGTGGTCGTCGGCCGCGTCGTGGCCGCAGTCGGGGCGTCGATCATGGGTCCGCCGGTCTGGTCCTTCGTGACCGAGACGGCCGCCCCGCACGAGGTCGGCAAGGCCGTGGCAAGCGTGGCCTCGACGTTCGCGGCCGGCCAGATCGTGGGGGTTCCCCTGGGCAGCCTGGTCGCTTCCTTCGCGTCCTGGCGCTGGGCCTTCCTCGGCACCGGCCTGCTGGCGGCGGGGCTCGCGGTACTCATCGGCCTGCGACTTGGCCAGGAGGTCCGCGTCCCGGAGAAGGTCCGTCTGCGGGTGGCCCTCGCGGATTCGCTGGGGCTCTGGCGCCGGCCGAACATGAGCTTCCTGGTGACGGCGAACTTCTTCGCGCAGGCCACCCGATATGCCACCTACACCTTCGCCGGGGTTCTGTTGTTCACCCGCTTCGGGTTGGACACCGCCCAACTTGGCCTGGTCGGGACTGCCGTCGGGGTGGGATCCCTGATTGGCTCCGTCGTCGGTGGGCGGCTCGTGGACTGGATCCACGCCCGGGGCGGTTCCCAACCCCTGTTGAACCTCATCTACGCCGGCCTCATGACTGTCTTCATCGTGTTCGCCACCGCGGCAGGGAACATCTGGTTGTCCCTGATCGGCTGGGTGGTGACCTTCGCCGCCGGGGCTGCCTTCGTCAGCAACGGCCAGGAGATGCTGACCCGTTCCGCCGGCAAGAACCGGGCCTACGCCTTGTCCTGGAACAACGCGGCCCTCTACGCCGGCATGGCCGCCGGCACGTTCCTGTTGGGTCTGGTCTCCTTGGGCGAGACCCCGTTCGTCATCATTGCCGCCTCCTTCGGCGTCCTGTCCGTGCTGGCCAGCCTGCTGTTGTGGCGGCGGACGGATGCCGCTAAGGCTGCCTGAACCATGTGATGACCCGTTTTGAGAACCCGTTGAGATGACCCGTCGATTAGTGGAGCTGACACCATGACATCCGAAACCACCGCCGCAACCACTGCCGCCATCGATTCCGCTTCGCCAGCCGGGAAGGCTGGCGCCGAGGGGGCCACCGATCCGGCTGGCGAACTGGAACGGCTGCTCGCGTCCCGACACAGCTGCCGGTCCTTCACCGCCGAGATCGTGGACCGTCACATCCTCGAACGCGTCCTGGAGATGGCCCAGCGCACCGCCACGTGGTGCAACGCGCAACCGTGGACGTCCTACGTCCTGTCCGGTGAGACCCTGGAGCGTACCCGTGAGGCCCTGACCGCACACGTCACCGGGGGAGCGGGCAAGGAACCGGACCTGCTGGACCCGGAGACCTACACCGGGGAACGGCTGGCCCGACGCCGGCAGGCCGGGTTCGCCCTGTACGGCGCCTTGGGCATCGGCCGGGAGGACCGCGAGGCTCGCGGACGGCAGCACCTGGAGAACTTTCGGTTCTTCGGCGCCCCCCACGTGGTGGTGGTGACCCTGGCCGCCGAGCTGCGGGAGTACGGAGCCGTGGACATCGGTGCCTACATCGCCACGTTGCTGCTGGCCGCCGAGTCGTTGGGTCTGGCCTCCATCCCCCAGGCGGCGCCGGCGTTGTATTCGCCGGCGCTGCGAGACGCGCTGGGGATCCCGGCCGATGAGCGGATCGTGGCCACCGTGGCGCTGGGCTATGAGGACACCGAGGCGGCGGCCAATGCCTTCCGGGTGCCGCGGGCCGGGCTGGAGGAGAACGTGCGGTTCCTGGACTGAGCTGTGCACTGGGGCGGCAGACGCGATGGCAGGAACATCAACAGAGATCAGACAGACCAGGCCGAACATGCAGGACACACAGATCGGACAGTAGGAAAGGAAACCCTATGCAGGCAGCACCCATGATTCTGGACGGGCGGCCAATGGAGACCGCGGACACGTTCGAGGTCTTCAACCCGGCGACCGACGAGCTCGTGGCGCAGGCACCGGCCTGCTCGCCCGAGCAGCTGGACCGAATGGTCCGCGGGGCCGATGAGGCGTTCACCTCCTGGCGCCGGGACGAGTCCGCGCGCCGCGAGCTGTTGCGGAAGGCCGCCGATGCTCTGGAATCCCACGCCGAGAGGCTGGGGGCCATCATGACGGCCGAACAGGGAAAGCCCCTGCCGGACTCCGTCGGCGAGGTCACCCGGACCGCTGGGTGGTTCCGGTACTACGCGGACCTGGAGGTCGACTCGGTGCAACAGAGGACCGTGGACGGCGTCTTCCTCGAGGTCACCCGTCAGCCGCTGGGCGTCGTGGCCGGGATCGTGCCCTGGAACATGCCGGTCCTGCTGATCGGGTGGAAGGCTGCGCCCGCTCTACTGGCCGGTAATACCATCATCATCAAGCCGTCTCCCTTCACCCCCCTCACGGCGTTGGCCGTGGGGGAGATCTTCGCGGAGGTCTTCCCTCCGAACGTCTTCAGCGTCGCCTCGGGCCCCGATCCGCTGGGCAGCCAGTTGTCCGCCCATCCGCTGGTCCGCAAGGTGAGTTTCACGGGCTCCATCGAGACCGGAAAGCGGGTGGCCGCCAGCGCCTCGGAGGATCTGAAGCGCATCACCCTGGAACTCGGCGGAAACGATGCCGCGATCGTCCTGGACGACGTGGAGCCGGAGCGTTTCGCCAGCGACCTGTTCTGGGCCGCCTTCAAGAACAACGGTCAGCTGTGCTCGCTGATCAAACGGCTGTACGTGCCCCGAGCCCGGGTGCAGGACTTCGCCGAGGCCATCGCCACCGTTGCCCGTACCGCCCGCGTAGGTGACGGTGCCCTTGAGGGGACCCAGATCGGTCCGCTGGCCACCCGGCCCCAGTGGGAGAAGATCAAGGAGTTCGCGGACACCGCCATCGCCCAAGGGGCCGTGGCCGTGACCGGTGGGAAGCCGATGGAGGGCCCCGGGAACTTCTTCGAGCCGACGGTTCTGATCAACGTCACTGACGGTGACCGCATCGTGGATGAGGAGCAGTTCGGCCCGATCATGCCGATCATCGGCCATGACGGGGACGAAGACGCTCTTCGCCGGGCCAACGCCGGCAACTACGGACTGGGCGGCTCGGTCTGGTCTGAGGACATCGATCGCGCCCTGGACCTGGCCCGTCGATTCGAGGCAGGCCAGACGGCGGTGAACCATCACAGCCGGGGCATCCGACCTGATATGCCCTTCGGCGGTTTCAAGTGGAGCGGAATCGGCGTGGAGAACGGTGCGTGGGGTTATGAGGCCTATACGCAGTTGCACGCCGTCAACGCGCCCGCGAAGTAGCCCATCGCGTCCTCTCACCCCGAACAAGCCCCTCATCATCTCTCAAGCCAAGGAGACCCCCTATGTCAATTGAAGGAAAGCGCATCATCGTCACCGGCGCGGCGTCCGGAATGGGCCACGCCACCGCGACCAAGCTCATCGAAGCCGGTGCGCAGGTGGTCAGCCTGGACCGCAACGAACCGCGGGCCGCGGTCGAACAGCACATCACGGTAGATCTCTCGTCCCCGAAGAGCATCGACGAGGCTACGTCGAAATTGTCCGGTAGCTGGGATGGCCTGCTGAACATCGCCGGGGTACCCGGCGGGACGCTTGATCCCGAGTTCATCTTCTCGGTGAACTACCTGGGCTTGCGACACCTCACGGAGTCGATGGAGAGCCAGCTCAACGAGGGGGCCGCCGTCGTGAATGTCTCTTCACAGGGAGACGTCATGTGGCGCACCCGCAGGGAGCAGCACGAGGCCTTGGCCCAGACGACGTCGTTCGAGGAGGGGCTGGACTGGTTCCGCAAGAACGCGCCCGAGGGCAAGGCCTACAATTTCTCGAAGGAGGCCGTCAGTTTCTACACGATCCACCGGGCTATCGACTTCATCCAACGCCGGCAGCGGATCAACGCCGTCTGCCCCGGCCTGACGGACACCCCGCTCATCACGCACTTCACCGACGCCATGGGAGAAGAACGTACGCAGCGAGTCCACGATCTGATCGGCGGCTTCGCGGACCCGGAGGACATCGCGAACGTCATCCTCTTCCTCGCCTCAGACGACGCCCGCTTCGTCAACGGCCAGACGATCGACGCCGACGCTGGCCTCAAGGCAGGCATGGAAGCAGGTCTCGTCCCATTCCCGGGCTACTGACTTCCTGCCTCTCGGGCTAATCCAAGAGGTCACTTCGCCGGGATTGACGTGGGCTCGCGGCACGCTTGACCCGCGGGGACGGGAAGCGGATTCCGGGGCTATACTCCGTGCGCGCCGCTGCCGTGTCCGTGTTCCGCGGCGGGTGCCGGGCTACGGCTCGAGGCCGGGCCCAGGTGTTCGGTCATCGGATGGGTCGGGACATCGCCGCCCTGGCCGCCGAGTACGGTTCTGCTGACGCGCTCGAGCGAGCCATGGAGATCGGTGCGTGAGTTCAGCTGATCCGGTGGGGGCCGGTGTCGGGAGGCCCGACGCCGGCCCTCGGCTGGCTCTGGACCGTTCGCCCTTTGGGGGCGCACGGCGGTGGTGACCGGGCGGCAGGCAGGATCGGTGCGGCGACCGCACGAACGCTGGCTGCCCGCGGGGCTGCCGTGGTGATCGGTGATGTCGATCCGCGGGCCGCTGACGTGGTTTCTGAGATCGAAGGTGCGGGTGGTCGGGCGTTGTCCGTGCGGTGCGACGTGACCGACGAGGAGTCCGTGGCGGCGCTGTCCATGAAGCACGCGCTGCGGCACATGGACGCCCAGGGTTCCGGGGCCGTCGTCGCGGTCTCCTCGATCCTGAGGCTGGTGGGCCAGACGAACTCCGCGCCGTACTCGGCTGCGAAGGCCGGGGTGGCCAACCTGGTCCGCTCCGCCGGCCTCGAATACGCACCCACGGGAATCCGTATCAACGCGGACGCCCCCGGCTACGTGGAGACGCCGCTGACCGCCGGCCTGGACGAGTCGGTCCGCTCGCAGATGACCGCCCGCCAGCCCATCGGTCGTCTCGGCACGCCCGAGGAGGTCGCCGAGGTCATCTGCTTCCTGGCCTCCGACGCCGCCAGCTTCGTCACCGGTGCCGTGTGGTCCGTGGATGGCGGCTACGTGGCGCAGTAGCTCATCGCGTCCGTTGCTCCTGTTACGGTTCGAGCATCCGGGATTTCGTCTGTACCGATATCCCGATGCTCGGCACTGCTCAGGGGAAAGGTCGTTCCAGTGGATCCGATCAGAAACGGCTTACCCTCGGATATTCCTGTGGGGATCTATGAATCCTTGCTGACCGAAGAACTGGATCGCCAGTTGTCCCGTTCCGAGGGCATCAGGTACGAGACGGCTGATGTGGAGGATGGGGAGGAACCACATCACCTGGCGACCCATCTATCGGGCGTTATCCGACATGCTTTGGAGTCAAAAAAGGGGGCTGCTGAACGAGTCGATCTGGCGCGGAAGCTCATCGCGGTACTCGGCGACGACTACCGACAGTCTGCTCCCCGTGTCGAAGGAAATCTGGCGACACTCACGGAAGTCCGGGCACTCGATGAACCGTCGACCGCACCGTTCCACCGTCCGGAATCACCGCTGGCAGCGGCCGCCCTGCTGACCAACTCATCGCACGAACCGAGTCTCGGTGCGGAGCTGCGTGCCGAGCTCGACACCGCCGACCGGGTGGATCTGCTCTGTGCCTTCGTCAAATGGCACGGCCTGCGGATCCTCGAGGAACAACTTGCTGAGTTGAAACGCCGGCAGGTGCCCTTCCAGGTCATCACCACCACCTATGTAGGGGCCACGGAGCGGCGTGCGCTCGACCGGATCGTGCGGGACTTCGGCGGCGAGGTCCACATCAGCTACGAAACCAAGTCGACCCGGCTTCATGCGAAGGCCTGGATGTTCCACCGCGAGAGCGGATTCAGCACGGCTTATGTGGGTTCATCGAATCTGTCGAAGTCGGCTTTGCTCGACGGATTGGAATGGAACGTCCGGCTGTCGTCGGTAGCCACCCCCGAGCTGATGAAGAAGTTCAAGGCCACCTTCGAGAGCTACTGGCAGGATCCTGCGTTTGAACCGTATGACCCGGATACGGATGCAGAACGGCTGGACCGCGAGATCAGCAACGGGTCGTTCAGCAGTGAAGGCAAGGACGTCGATCTGTCAGGACTCGAGGTTCGTCCCTACCCGCATCAGGTCCTCATTCTGGAAGACCTCCAGGCCGAGCGGACGGTTCATGACCGGCACCGGAACTTGGTGGTCGCAGCAACGGGCACCGGAAAGACCGTGGTTGCCGGTCTCGACTATCGGAACCTCGTTACCGAGCACAAGAAGGACCGGCGGTTGCTGTTCGTGGCGCACCGCAAGGAGATCCTTGAGCAAGCGATGCGGACCTATCGGAACATCCTGGGCGATGGTTCCTTCGGGGAATTGTTCGTCGGTGGCCAGCGCCCGACGCGGTGGAACCACGTCTTCGCCAGCGTCCAGTCCCTGACCTCGAGAGGGCTCAACACCATTGGACGTGAGCATTTCGATGTCGTGGTGATCGACGAGTTCCACCATGCCGAGGCATCGACCTACCGACGGATCCTGGAACACTTCGAGCCCGCCGAGTTGCTGGGACTGACAGCGACGCCGGAGCGTGCGGATGGGGTCAACGTCAAGTCGTTTTTCGACAACCGCATTGCCTCGGAACTGCGGTTGTGGGATGCCCTGGACACCGACATCCTGGTTCCGTTCCACTACTTCGGAGTCGCCGACGAGGTCGACGTCTCCGAGGTCTCGTGGCGGTCCGGTAAGTACGACGCGTCAGAGCTCGAGAATCTCTACACGGGCAACGAGGCCCGCGCGAGGCTGATCGTTCGGCAACTCGTGGACAAGTCGTCCTCGGTCGATGACATCAAGGCCCTCGGATTTTGCGTGTCGGTCCGCCACGCGCAGTACATGGCCGAACGCTTCAACCTCGCGAATATCTCGTCGGCGGTGGTCACTGGCGAAACGCCGGGAGGGGAACGCCGCGCGGCGCTGGAACGATTGCGCCGTGGCGACATCAAGTGCATCTTCACCGTCGACGTCTTCAACGAAGGCTTAGACATTCCGCAGATAAACACGGTGCTCTTCCTCCGTCCCACCCAGAGCGCAACGATCTTCCTTCAGCAGCTCGGCCGCGGACTCCGAAGGGCCCATGGCAAGGACGTGCTAACGGCTCTGGATTTCATCGGCATGCAACGGAAGGAGTTCAGGTTTGACCAAAAACTCCGCGCCCTCACGGGGTCCGGGCGCAAGCGTCTGATCGACGACATCGAGAACGACTTCCCCTTCCTCCCCGCCGGATCTCAGATCGTCCTGGATGCCGTGGCCAGAGACGTCGTCATCAACAACGTCAAGGGACAGATCGCGATGACGGCGAACCAGCTCGCGCAGGACATTCGTGATCACGCCGGTGATCGATCGCTGTGGGAGTACCGGCTCGATCAGTACCTAGAGGAGGCTGGTCGAAGCTTGTCGGATATTTACCGCTCCGGGGCCAACGGCCGATCGTGGACGACGCTCAAGATGAAGGCCGACCGGGCAGAACCTCGAGCCGATCAGCCGAAGATTGAGCTGACACAGGTCTTGCGGGCTTCGGCGCTACTCCATGTCGACGACCAGGAGCGCGCTGACACTTATCTGCGACTGCTGAGTGAAGATATCGAGATCGCGTCTCTGTCCGCCCGGGAAAAACAGTTCGCTGAAATGCTGTATTTCACTGCGATCTATCAGAAGGGTAAGTTCGGCTCGCTGGACGAGGCCTTCCAGTGGGTCCGCACCCAGAGGAGATTCGTGGATGAAGTTGAGGAAATCTTCGAGCACACGCTCTCGTCGACTCGGACGAATCCCAGCGAAACGGCGCTGGGCAATGAGACTCCGCTCCTGGCCCATGCTCACTACAGACGCGAAGAGATCTTGCCCGCTCTCGGCCTCAGAACGTTCGATAAGTCACCCGACGCCGTTCACGTATCCGGAGTTGCCTGGTCCGAGGAGCTTTCCACTGACGCGCTCCTAATCAACCTGAAGAAGTCGGAGAGAAACTTCTCGCCCACCACGATGTACCGCGACTACGCCATCAGCCGCCATCAGTTTCATTGGGAAAGTCAGAACCACACCAGAGCGAGGTCGGCTGCGGGCCGTCGATACACCACAAAGAGAACCAATGGCACGAACACCCTGCTGTTCGTTCGCGAATCTCCGAATAACGAGATCGGTACCGCTCCATTCGTCTGCCTCGGGACGGCTGATTTGCGTACGTGGAAGGGTGAACGACCAATACAGATCACGTGGACACTGCATCAAGAAATACCAATTGACGTCTTCCGAATTGCGAGCGCCGTTGCGTAGTGGATATCGCTAGAAACACGATTAAGTCGACTGATAAATTCCAGAGTTCGCATGAAGAAAGAGTCATGGTTAACTATTTTCATGAATGGAACTCAGCATGAAGTGGTAACTTGAGAAGAAGGTCAAACCTCATAATATCCTGACGTAAGCCTGATATCTCATGATCCTTACCATCCGGGGAAAGTTATTGGGCTGGGTACTTCGAAAATCATCACAGCGATTGCAGCACTAAATAGAAAGAAGGACCCCAGGGCAAAGAACATTGATATCGTCAGATTTCGACGCGCCCGGATGCACGCTCGGCCTTCCCATTTCCGTAGAGCTCCGGTTTCAGAAACTCGTACAAGTCTTGGCCAGCCGAACGAGGCGAGCATTGCCAGAGTCAGGGATACAGCAGTGCATAGAGCGCCGAGTCCCAGCAGCCAACCGCCGTCGAATCTCGACTGCTCTGGAAGGGAAGAAAGAACATCGGGAGCGGTAATAGTCGTGGTTGTCACAACGAGTGCACTTGCCAGTCCGACGCCATTTCGCCAGTTGGTAGCGGCATGACGAACGGCCAGCAGCTGATTGCCTGAAATGGAAGCGACGTTTGCAGCCTCTTTCACTTCAGAAGCCGTAGCAGGTCGCCCCCCGACAATTCTTGCGTTCATCAGGATTCCACCGTTGCAACCCATGATTGTCCGCACCCAGACTCTGTTGACGGCCGTCCCTCATGAGACAATTGGCAGCGACAACTCACGGTGATTTCTACGTGCTTTCTACTGGCGGACTGACCAATAACACCTTCCGGAATGGCGTGGACCAACTTAAGTTCCTGTACGAAAACGCTCGGTCCCAAGCAATAGGGGCAAGGGCCTGAAACTGTCACTTGCCTAGCGCGACGGGGTGGGTCGAATGCTACTGTCCCCTCCCTAAGAACTTCCTCTCTGAAACTCGAGGTCGGGTCTTGCCATTCAAATTCGATGTGTTCATGTGCCGTCAATTGATCACCCGCCCGCGGACTTGTACTGCAAGCTCGGCTGCAGCGTGGTTATACAGATCCAGGTCGAGTCGTTCATGATCGATTAGTTGCACGGCGATGGCAAAGCGCTGACTCGTGTATTTCTTCTTTTGAGATTCAGTCCAGGGGCTGTGATCATGAGAGACTACAATGTAGTAGTTTTCGTCGTCTACGTCCCATCCTGCGCTTTGCGAGTGATAAGAACGGCAAACAAGCGTGTCAGTGTACATACGACTTTTTGGTGGCTCCAGCGTTCGCCCTGACGGCAATTTGATGAGGTCAGTGCCAGTCGATCTGCGCTCAGCTTCCGTAGGCTGAGACGCATACGCTTTCCGAATGTCGGCCATATTCTCGCGGTGGAGAAAATCGAAGCGCATCCGACCGGCAACATAGTCACGGCGACTTCTGCGAACCGGTGGGTCGAATGCCAAAGCAATTCGCAGCTCGCGTTCGGAGGCTCCATACGCGAATTCCTTCGGAATCGGGACCTGTATTACAGCATGACGATTCGTTGGCATCTCACCCTCATAGGTGAAGATGACGCGATTGTCCCCGCTGTCCAAGACGCGATCTGCATTGGGTATGCCGTACAAGCCGGCTATGTGGTCTCCGGACTTGAGCATGCCTCTGGGGCGCTGGTCCCCTGCTAGGGCGGCTAAAGCCCGTAAGAGGTTTCCTGATGCTTCCGGATATCGAGTTTGAATCCTGGCGATCTCATGGGCAACCCGAGGTGCAGCGAAACTCGTACCAGAAGCGGACCCGAATAACCTGCCATTAACTGGAGGAATGAGTGTCGTGATCGCGAGCTCGGCGTCGTCTGCAATGAGATTGCCAGTGGCCTGGTCTAACGCCCAGCTTCCGCCGTGTGCAGAGAATTCAGGTTTCTGGCGACCGGACGAATTCGTTCCCCGACTGGGTCCTGTTCGACTAAAGGGCGCTGTCTGACCCTCCGGCGCAATGGCGGTTCCGTGGGGCCACCGTGACCTATCGAATGCATGCGTGTGCGCGATCGAAGCAACCGTTACAGCCATTGCCGCTGTCCCTGGCGCTGCCACTTTGGAACTTCGATGGCTCAGATATTCGGGATAGTCAGCCTTCCAGTGCCCCTCAATTACTTGGAGGTTCCCAGAACTGGTTACGACAACTAGTCCATGTTCCTTGATTTTTTGATCCACCACGGCGGATAGATCGGACGGTATGGCGCCATCATCTGCATGACCTTCCCCTAGGGCAAGTACGACGATTCGGACGCCACATGAGGCGAGCCAATCCAGCGCATCTCGGAACTGATCCGCTGGATTACCGACTACCTGTGTGTCGAACGTTGAGTTCATCTGAGCTAGGCGAGCGGCATAGATCGGATGTGGCTGGCCGTCAAAGGCCGGGTCAAGGAGATTTCTGACATTTCCCCAAGCTGCGATGCCAGCAACTTGTGTCCCGTGAGTAGTCGAGTGTCCGAACGCGTAGTCAGGGGGAAACGATCGTCGGTCAACGACGACGCCATCTAGCCAAGGATTGTTGTCGTCCACGAGATCATCGATGATCCCGATGGCCGCTCCCTCCGGCAGAACAACTTCCATTGGAGGACCCCCGGCCCCAATTTCGGCCAGGGTTACATTAGTGCTCAACGGGCCTCGGATCCGTTCAACGTATGGGTGATTCGCTATGGCATTGAATGCCTCTTCGTTGAGGGAAGCGTGTATCAATAACATGTCAGGATCATCTGATGACGTCGCCAACGCAGCCACTCGTTCATCTTCTCCGGCAAAGCCTGCAATAAGGCTGGCCAGCACTTCGACTCGTCGGCGCCCTTCTTCTTCGGCCCGTTGAATCGCAATTGACGTCGGCCAGAGAACAATGTCGACGTCCATAACGGAGCCCTCGATGGGGGAGGATAGGCCCTGCAAACGATCGTCTCGGTTGTATAGCTCTACGCCTTTGATGTTTTTTAGCGCTTCGCGTAAAGCCTGAGACCCGGCCGTGAAGTCCTCCGGGTTGTCCAGGAACCCCCCAACATACTCGTTGAAGGCCATTCGTGCTTGTGAGTCGGTGAGCGCGAAATATCGCTTTTCTTCGCTAACAGCGAGCGGCACCATGCCGACTCCGTTGAATGCGTTGCTAGTGAAGGGGGCAGAGCCCGAAAACTTAAGCACGACGTCGCCGAGATAAGGTGCTTCAGGGTCAGTATCAACTTCATCGTTGACGGTAGAGCTGAAGATGCCGGGCGTGGAAGACTCCAATCCTTCCAGAACTCCGCGGAGATTCTTGGCATGTGCCGAAAAATCGAATGGAGGTGGATCCGGATCAAATCGACGCAGGGGCCTCTTCGAAGGTAAATCCAAGTGATGGGGGAGCTTTAGATGATCGGCCACACTATGAGAATACGACAATGACCAGCCAAGGGCAGCACATCATAACCAGCGTCGGGAGATTGTCTCCGTCAAAGCGAAATTAATGTCTGTGTCGCCAATGCGCTTTCTTCCTTCGAGTAGAGCATGGCGTTTGGCGGAAACGGCAAAGTACTCAGTAGCCGCATGGGGTAGACCGACTAGTTCTTCAACGTAGTGCCGCGCAAGTGATGCGCCGTTGTTCGGTAGCAAGCGTCCCAGCAACGCTGATACTTGTCGCGAGTCTGGAAGTCCGAGTTCGATTACCGAGTCGAATCTACGCCAGAGTGCGGAGTCAAGAATCTGTGAGTGATTGGTAGCGGCGACTATCAGGGATGGGCCACTGTACGTGTCGATCTGCTGCAGGACGGCATTTACAACCCGCCGCAACTCTCCGTGGTCTGACGTATCGCCCCGCATTTTGCCGAGACTGTCGAACTCATCGAGGAAAAGAACATAGGACCCGGTTGAGGCGAAATCGAAAAGGTTTGATAGATTCGCAGCGGTCTCACCTAAGTAGCTCGAAATGAGTCCTTCAACTCGAGCGGTGACGAGAGGGCGCCCTAGTTCGTGTGCGATTCCTGAAACTGCCGATGTCTTCCCGCATCCTGGCGGTCCTGACAGAAGCAACCTATTGCGCCTTGGTAGGCCAGCCGCATCAAGGGCAGGCCAATTTCTGACTTCATGAGCAAGTCGTTCCAAAGAGGCAGCGACGCTACGGTCCAGCACGAGGTCGCTCAAGTATCGCTGTGGGTATTCCACGCGAGCAAGCGGTAGTGAACTGTCCCTATCGAGGGGTGGCTCGAGTGCGGGGGCATGCTCGGATGCGCCAACGCCTGCATTCGCGGCTAGCGCTGAACGAAGCTCGCGTGCGAGGACGGTGTGCTTCTTCGCCTCCTCTTCCTGAATGATGGCTTGGGCGGCTCGACGAAATTTCAAGTCGTCTCGCTGCCCGTACGCAGCGATCATGTCGCGGATATGCCTGCCTGCCATGCATCCGAGTGTATCACGTCATCTATGCAGAGTTACTATTAGTTTGGTAACTTGGTTGCATGGTGGGACGTAGGAGCAAGGGAACTTTTCCTTATGCTGAAAGAAGTTTAGAGCTGGGACGGCTTCTTAAGAGTGAGCGACAACATGTACTAAAAATTTCGAGGCGAGAGCTCGCTGAGAGGTCAGGGGTGGCGGAGTCGAGCATTCAAGCGATCGAGGACGGGCGCACATTGGAGCCGGGATTGTTTACCGTGATCTCGCTTGGCGTGGCGCTGGGTTTAGACCTCGGCGACATGATGCGATCTCTGACTGGGGCAGTTCATCGGAAGACGCTCTCGCCAAATCGAAGCGCGAAGGATGAAGCAGCCTGACGGTGAGTGTCACTTTCTGTATTGGAGTTTGATTGATTCCGGACGCTGGAGAAAGCGGGACTCGCGGCATGTATAAGTGCCAAGAGAGTATGGCTGGAGCATTTCCCGCCGCTATTCGTCGGCGCGTTCCACGGCCGGCGGACCAGCTGAACAGTGATCGCGATGGCCTCCAAGGCGGGTCAGGCGACCACGAGATCGAACTGGCGGTAGGCGAAGTTGCGCAGGCCTCCCCGCCGATCCTGACAGCCATGGCGGACAGGTCGATTGGGAGATGGTCGTGAACGTGGGGCCTAGGATTAGCGGGCCCAACGCTCCATGACGTCCGGAATCCACCCACCGCATGACCGGTCTAAACTGGGCCGTGGACACGGGGTGCGCCGGCCGGCGCTGAGATAACACCCGTGGAACCTGATCTAGTTCGAACTAGCGAAGGGATGTCCGCGTGACTTCTTCTTGCCCTACCCAATTTTCACCCAGCTCCGCCCTGCCCGCAGTGCCACGAGTGCTCTCGATCGCCGGGACCGATCCGACCGGGGGTGCCGGCACTGCCGCGGACCTCAAGTCGATCACCGCCGCAGGCGGTTACGGCATGAGCGTCGTGACCGGCCTGGTCGCCCAGAACACCCACGGCGTGCGGGACCTCCACGTCCCGCCCGTAAAGTTCCTCGCCGCCCAGCTGCACGCCGTCAGCAGTGACGTCACCCTCGACGCCGTCAAGACCGGCATGCTCGGCACCGCGGAGATCATCGCCACGGTCGCCGTCTGGCTGGACGACGTCCGGCCCCCGATCCTCGTCGTCGACCCGGTCATGATCGCCACCAGCGGGGATCGCCTGCTGCAGCCCGAGGCCGAGCAGGCCATGGTCACCTTCTGCCGCCGCGCGACCGTGGTCACCCCCAACATCGACGAGCTCGCCGTGCTCACCGGCTCGCCCCGCGCCGCCACCGAGGACGAAGCCCTCGACCAGGCCGCCCGCTGGTCCGCGGAGATGGGGGTGGCCGTCATCGTGAAGACCGGGCACCTGGACACCCTGACCGTCACCAACACCTGGCTGTCTCCGGACGGCACCCGCATCGCCGTGCCCTCCACCCGCGTGGACACCACCAGCACGCATGGCACCGGCTGCTCCCTGTCCTCCGCCCTGGCCACCCGCCTCGGCTGTGGGGACACCCCCGCCGCCGCCCTCGCCTGGGCCACCGACTGGCTCCACGAGTCCATCAGCCACGGCGCCGCCCTGCGCGTCGGCTCCGGCCACGGCCCCGTGGACCACGGCCACCGCGCCCGCCGGCTGGCGGCCGCCGCCTCTTCCGCCCCCTGGATCACGCCCGACGCCGTCCCCCACCTTCTCGAGACACCTGCGGACCTGGGTACCTCGCGGGCCGGCAACGACGGCGGACCCGCGCCAGCCGTCGCTTCCGCCGGCCCGTGGACCGCCGCGCTCTGGGCCGCCGGCGAGGAGACCACCGCCGCCATCGCCGACTCGGACTTCGTCCGCGCCCTCGTGGACGGCAGCCTGCCGAAGCACGCCTTCGGGTTCTACCTGACCCAGGATGCGCTGTATCTCAACGGCTACGCCCGGGCCCTGGCCGCACTCGCCGCCCGCAGCACCGACCCCGCCGCGCAGGTCTACTGGTCCCAGGCCGCCACCGGGGCCCTCACGGAGGAGGCCGAGCTGCACCGCGGCTGGCTCGGCCGCAACAGTGAACCTGCCCCGACGCCAGCGCCCAGCCCGGTGACCGCCGCCTACACCGACTTCCTGCTGGCCACCGCCCTCGGCGAGGACCGGGCCGTCGGCGTGGCCGCCGTGCTGCCCTGCTTCTGGCTCTACGCGCAGGTCGGGGCCGCCCTGCCCGCCGTCCCCGCCGACCACCCCTACGCCGCCTGGCTGGACACCTACCGGGACCCCGGCTTCGTCACCGCCACCGAACAGGCGCTGGCCCAGCTCGAGTCTGAGATGGCTGCTGCCTCCCCGGCCGTGCGTGCCACCGCGACGCGGGCGTACCTGACTGCCTGCCGCCACGAGCTCGAGTTCTTCGACCAGGCGCTGCGCATCGAACCCGGCGAGGCTAGTGCTGTCCAAGGAACCGCAATCGGCACCACCCGCAGCCCCGGAAGCACCAGCCCCAGCAACACTGCCGCCGCCCAGCTGGCCGGGAGCACCCGGTGACGGCCGCTGCCACGGCGCCGGCCGCCGTCGTGCACCTGCCCCCGGAGGGCAAGGCCGCCCTGCGGGCCGGGGTGGTGGGCAACTGGATCGACAACATCCACGTGTTCCTGCCGCTGACCGCCCTGGCCCCGGCGATGCTCGTGCTCGCCGGGCCGGCCGCCGCCGCGTCCACCGGGGCGCTGATCGTCATCGCGATGCTGCTGGGGCGGCCGATCGGCGGGGTGGTGTTCGGGCGCATCGCCGACCGGCTCGGGCGCACCCGCACCACGCGGATCGCGATCGCCGGGACGGCCCTGTGCGCCCTGGCCATCGCTGCCACCCCCACCCATGAGATCCTCGGCGCCGGGACCATCGGTCTGATCCTGGCCCTGCGATTCCTGTGCGGGATCTTCGTGGCGGGGGAGTACTCGGCGGCCATCCCGCTGGCCATGGAGTGGTCCGCACCCCGACGCCGCGGGCTGATGAGCGGACTGATTTTGTCCATGGCCCCGTGGGCGCAGGCCACCATCGCGTTCTCCGTGGCCGGGCTGCTCGCGCTGATCGGGCCCGACGCCTACGCCGCCTGGGGCTGGCGGCTGCTGTTCGTGCTCGGCGCGCTGCTGTCCGTGGGGATGCTGGTCTACTACTCCCGGCAGGTCACCGACGCCCCGGTGTTCCACCGCAGTAGGCAGCGGGCGGAGCGGGCTGAACAGGCTGAGCGTGCGGGCCAGGCGGGGGAGACGGTACCCGCGGAGCAGGCGAAGCCGGCCGGGCGGCCGGGACTGCGCCAGCTGCTCGCAGGCCGGTGGGCGCGGGCCTTCTGGCAGGTCTTCGTGCTGATGACCGGGCTGTGGCTGCTGACCAACACCACGGTGCTGCTGCTGACCGACCGGCTGGCCACCGACTCCGCGCTGGATCCCACCGCGGTCCCCGTGGTCATGGGGATCGCCTCTGTGGCGCAGGCCGTGGTGATGGCTCTGGCCGGGCATCTGTCCACCCGGGTGGGCCGGCGCCGGGTCTTCGTGCTGTGGGGACTGGCTGCGGCCATCGCTGGCCCGGCGGTGTGGTGGCTCGCGGTGCACTCGCCGACCCTCGCCACCGCGGCCGCGTGCGCCGCCGTGCTGCAGGTCATCACCGTCTCCGCCTACGGCCCCGTCTCGGCGTACCTCTCCGAGCGGTTCCCCACCGAGATCCGCTCCACCGGCTACGGCTCCGGGTACAGCCTGTCCCTGATCATCCCGGCGCTCTATCCGTTCTATCTGCCCGCGCTCGAGGCCGGGCTGGGACGGCACGGCTCCGTGATGGCGCTCGTGGTCCTGGGCGGGGTGTTGCTGGTGCTCGGTGCGGCGCTCGGGCCGAAGCTGGCACCCCGGGACCTGGACGGGGACCTCGACGAGGTCGCCGCGGGCGTTGTCGGAACGGGGGACGGCCGGTGAGTGGGGTGAGCGAGCTGGGACCGGACCTTGCGCCTGATTCGGACCTGGCCGCCGTCGCTCACGTGATCCGTGCGGTGCGCGAGCGCCAGCCGCTCGTGCACTGCATCACCGCGACCGTGTCCATGGGGATCGTGGCCGACGGGCTGCTCGCCGCCGGCGCCCGCCCCATGATGACCGAGACCCTGGCCGAGGCCCCCGTGGTGACCACCGTGGCCGACGCGCTCCTGATCAACCTCGGGACCTTGAGCACCGACGCGATGGAGGGCATCCCGGCTGCGGTGGAGGTCGCCGTGCGGGACGGGCGTCCCTGGGTGCTCGACCCCACCGCCATCGGGCTTACCCCTGTTCGCACGCCGCTGGCGCGGGGGCTGCTGGACTCCCGTCCGGCCGTGGTGCGGGGCAACGCCTCCGAGGTGCTGGCCTTGGTAGGGAGTGGGCCTGGTGGGCGTGGAGCGGACTCGCTGGCGGTGCCGGCCGCGGCCGAGGAGGCCGCGCGCGGGGTGGCGCGGAAGACCGGGGGAGCGGTCGCCGTCTCCGGCGAGATAGATCTGGTGCTCGACGCCGGCCGGGGCACCTCGGTGGCGCGCGGCACCTCGCTCTTGACCCGGGTCACCGGCACGGGGTGCCTGCTCGGGGCGCTGACCGCGGCGTGCTGCGCGGTGGAGGTGGACCCCCTCCGGGCGGCGCTGGCCGCGACCACGTGGCTGAACGTGGCCGGGGAGCTCGCCGCGGAGCGGGCCGCGGGGCCGGGAAGCTTCCGGGTGGAGTTGTTGGATGCGCTGGATGTGGTGGGTCAGGCTGTGGAGAACGGGGTGCCCTCATGAACGGTGAGGCGGCGCGGCGGGAGCCGCTGGACCTGCGCTGCTACCTGGTGACCTCGGGGTCCGGGCGACGGACCGTGGAGGTGGCGGCCGCCGCCGCGGGTGCCGGGGCCGGCGTCGTGCAGGTGCGGGCCAAGGAAGTGTCCGCGGCCGAGCTGCTGGAGCTGACGTGTGCCGTGGCGGAGGCCGTGCGCGCGGCGAACCCGGCCACCCGGGTGCTGGTGGACGACCGGGCTGACGTGGCGTTCGCTGCCCGCGCCCAGGGAGCTGCGGTCCACGGCGTGCACCTCGGCCAGGACGACCTGCCCGTGGCCGCGGCGCGGGAGCTGCTGGGGCCGGAGGCGATCATCGGGCTGACCACCGGGACCCTGGAGTTGGTCCGCGCCGCCGAGGCACAGCGGGAGGCACTGGACTACATCGGCGCCGGGCCGTTCCGGCCGACTCCGACGAAGGATTCCGGGCGGGAGCCGCTGGGCGTGGCGGGGTATCCGGAGTTGGTGGCGGCGACGAATCTGCCGGTCGTGGCGATTGGGAGCGTCACCGCCGCCGACGCTGCCGCGTTGGCGGGGACCGGGGTGTCCGGCGTCGCGCTGGTGCGGGCGCTCATGGAGGCCGAGGACCCGGGGGCTGTGGTGCGAGAGGTGTTGGGCGGGTTCTGAGCGCGGGTGGCGGACCATCCGGTGTGATCAGCGCCGACGGGGCCGGGCGGTGATGCGGCCGTTGCGGTGGGCGGAGACCAGCAGGATGACGGTGACGACGGAGCATGCCGCCACGGAGATGAGGCTGCCTTCGGGACCGAAGCTGCCGCCGGTGAGCCAGATGGGTCCGTGCGTCACGGCCTGCACGAGTGCCTCCTGTGCGTCGCCTCCGGAGACGACGGTGCCGAAGATCCCGGCGGTGGTGATGTTCCATCCGAGGTGGAGGCCGATGGGCAGCCAGAGCGAACCGGTGGCCACGTACGCGGCACCGAGCATGAGGCCTGCCTCGACGGCGATAGCGAGGGCTCCCCAGAGGGTAGCGCCAGGGTTGACGAGGTGGATGAGACCGAAGAGGAGGGAGGACGCGGCGAGGGCAATCCACGTGCCCCAGCGTTGCTGAACGAGAGGGAAGATCACTCCACGGAAGAGGACCTCCTCGGCGACAGCCACGGTGCACATCATGCCCACGATGGTGAGAGCCCCCGTGAGTGATCCCCAGCCGATGATCTGGTAGCCGCCGGCCGCGGCGATGATGCCGATGGCCACGCAGCTCAGGGTGAGGCCGCCGAGGGTACCGATGAGCACCCTTCTCGCGGCGTTGGGTCGGGCGAGCTCGGTGACGGAACGCTTCTCGAGACGGCGAACGGTGGCAGCGTAGAGCCACAGCGTGAGTACCCCGAGGGCCGGGCCGATCAGCAGCGCGGTGACCGGGTTGCCGAACGCTGCCGCCACGGAGTTGACGATGAGCATGATGGCGGTGAAGGCGACCACCATGGTGGTCGCGCGCACCGACGGACGGGGCCAGAACGGGGTCTGCAGGGTCTTTGGGGTCGTCGATGCCGGAGGCTGGGCCGGGCTCGGGGTTGGGGTCGGGATGGTGGGTTGCATGGGTGCTCCTTCGTCGGCGTTGTTGCCGTGCGAGAGGCACGCTACGCAGAACTGATCCGCGGATCGTCACCCCCGAGGGGGCACGTCCGGTAGCTCTTCGGAGTGACGCAACACTGGGCTGTGAGGCGGACGACTGCTGCACTGAACTCAGCGTCTGCCAGAGGACTTTCACGTGGGGGAGTCGAAGTGCCGGGTGAACTCGGCCTTGACGTCGGCATGATCGATTCCTTCGCCCGCCTGGAGCGACCGCCGTGAGACGTTGACCTTTGCCGTGAGGAAGTCTTCGTACTCCCGGGCATGGCGCTGGCGCTGGACATACTCCCGCATCAGTTCACGGACCACCTGGGAGGCAGTGCGGTGGTCCGCTTCCGCTTCAGCCATGAACTCTTCGCGAAGCTCAGGCTCGAGCTTCACGGTGAACTCTGCTTCTTTGGACACGACACCCTCCAGAACGTCTATATCGGTTGGCAGTACAGGAGTGGGCGATGTTGTCCCAGACCGACTGCAGCACGCTGCCGGGACCCATCATGAATGCTCCTGGTGTGGACCGTGGACACCCACGGTGCCGAGGCCGGCGTCGTCCGTCTTCTTCGAGGCGACCGCCTCGGCGACCGATGCCGCGACCGAGTCCGCGGACTGGTGCTCCCAGAACCGCAGCACGGTCCATCCGCGTTCGGCGAGGATCCGGGTGGTCTCGGCGTCGCGGGTGCGGTTGGTGGAGACCTTGTCCGACCAGTACGGGGCGTTCGTGGCGGGGGGCGGTGTAGTGCTCGGGGCAGCCGTGCCAGTAGCAGCCGTCGATGAAGACCGCGACGCGTGCCTTGGTGAAGGCGAGGTCGGCGGTGCGGCGCAGGTCTTGCTCGAGCCGGAAGTTGACGCGGTAGCGGAGTCCCCGGGCGTGGAGCAGCCGCCGGACGGCCAGCTCCGGTTTGGTGTCGCGTCCCTTGTTGCCCCGCATGGAGCGGCGGTTGGCCTCGCTGGACGCCCAGGATTCCCGCATGGTGCAAGGGTAGTTCCTGGTCGATCGGGGAGCAGAGGATCGCTCACCGCCGTGGAATGGGAGGCCTGGGGCCGCGAGCACGACGTGCCGATCGCCGCCGTGCGGGAGGCGACCGGGCCGGCGTCGTAGTGGTGGTTGCAGAACGCGCCGCTGCGATAGAACGAGGAGGCCCCTTACCACAGGGGGCTTCTCCATCCGCTCTCCACCGGGAGTCATGTCCCAGGCTGGGGTCGGGCAAGATTAAAGCCCCGGCCGTCTGATCTGCCCTAGCGGGCTACAGGGTGGAAGTCAGCCGTGGCGGAGATCGCCGAGTAGCACCCTGGGCCCTGACTCCCGGACAATGGAGGAGTGTTCGGGGACAGGGAAAGAGAATCTTGAGAGTTACCGGAATCGGAAGCGAGTCACAGTCATGACGACGATCGACGACCACGACGCCTATATTGCCGCGGCAGCCGAGCCCTTCCGGCCGGAGCTGCAACGATTGCGCTCGATTCTGGCCCGCACCCTGCCGGAGGCGGAGGAGATGGTGGCGTACAACATGCCGGGATTCAGCATCGGTGGCACTGTCGTTGCGAGTTATGCGGCGTTCAGTAAGCAGTGCGGGCTGTATCTCCTGCCGGGCGCCATCTCCGCACATGCCGATGACATCGCGGCCGCGGGCCTCAAAGCGACCAAGACCGGAATCACCTTCTCGCCACGCAAACCCATTCCGGACGAGCTCGTCGAACGGCTGGCGCGGGCGTCGCGAAAGGAAACCGAGGCCTGACGGCTCAGGGTTAGGCTTCTTCCATGCAACCACCCGGGGCCACCGCGGCGCATGCGGCGATCGTCTACAACCCGGCCAGTAGGATCGCGCTGGACCAGGTGCGTGCCGCCGTCGAGGCGCACGAGCGTCATCTCGGCTGGAACCAGTCCCGGTGGTATCCGACCGGCCGGGAGGACTCGGGCCGGAGCGCGGCGCAGGAGGCCTTGGCGACGAAGCCCACGGTGGTCATCGTCGCTGGTGGGGACGGAACCGTACGAGCGGTCGCGGAAGTCATCCAGGGCAGCGGAACGGCGCTGGCCCTGGTGCCGGCGGGGACCGGAAATCTCCTGGCCCGCAACCTGGGCCTGCCCCTGGGGGACATCAACGCCTCGGTCAGTGCCGCGTTCGGCAGCACGACCCGTCCGATCGACGTGGGGTTGGCCGAGCTGGAGGACACCGCCGGGAACCGGAGCAGCCAGGTGTTCCTGGTCATGGCCGGCATCGGTCTCGATGCCCAGATGGCTCAGAACACCAGTGCGCTGGCCAAGCGGCACCTCGGCTGGCTGGCCTATGTCAGTCCCATCGCGCAGTCGCTCCTGGCCAACCGATCGATTCACCTGCGGTACCGGGTCGACGGCGGACGGGTGCGCTCAGCCCGGGCACACACGATCATCGTGGGCAACTGTGGCACGCTCACGGGCAGCATGCTCCTGCTTCCGGCCGCCCAGCCTGACGACGGGCTGCTGGACGTCGTCATGCTGCGCCCGAAGGGCCGATTCGATTGGGCTCGAATCGGCACGCGCCTGGCCGTGCAGGGCGTGGCCCACCGCTCCCGGTTCGGGCGAAGCATGCTGCAGCTGGCGCCCGACATGCAGGCGCTGGCCTATGCCCAGGGCTGGGACTTCACAGTCCGCTTCGAGGTCCCGCACGGCGTGCAGCTCGACGGTGACAGCTTCGGCTCGATCCTCGCTGCACGGATCACCATCCGCCCGGCGGCTCTGCAGATCTGCTGCGGTGACGCCGCTCCCGAATAAACACGGTGAAACCGCCAGCGCCCGGGTCGGGCGGTGCGCAACGATCGGGGGGTCCCGCAGTTCCGTATCGACCCAGAAGAAGAGGCTCCCCGTGAGACTGTCCCCAGATTCCGAAGCCGTCGTGGCCCAGACGGCGGACGTCGTCGCCGAGCATGCCGAAGAGATCAGCAAGGTCTTCTATCCGGACATGTTCGCCGCCCACCCCGAGCTGCTCAACGTGTTCAACCAGGCGAACCAGGCGATCGGAGAGCAGCCGAAGGCGCTGGCGGCCTCGGTCGTGGCGTTCGCGGTGCACCTGCTGAATCCCGGGGCACCGGACTTCACGCCCGTGATGCGGCGCATCGCCCACAAGCACGTCTCTCTCGGCATCCGGGCGCCCGAATACACCATCGTCGGCCGCTACCTGCTCGGTGCGGTGAAAAAAGTGCTCGGCGATGCGATCACGCCCGCGGTGGGGGCGGCCTGGGACGAGGTCTACTGGCTCTTCGCCACCGCCCTGATCGCCGAGGAGGGCAAGCTCTACGCCGAGGGTGGCACTGACCCGCAACACCCGTGGCGCCAGTACCGCGTGGTGGAGCGCTTCGAGGAGTCCGAGGAGGTCTTCTCGCTGCTGCTGTCCCCGGTGGAGGGACAGATTCCCGCGCACCGGACGGGACAGTACGTGGCCATCGCCGTCGATCTGCCGGGCGGGCTGCGCCAGCCGCGGCAATACACGATCTCCTCCGGACCCCGTGGCGACTCTCTGCGCGTGACGATCAAGCGCGTGCACGGCGTGGACGGCGCACCGGACGGTCAGGTCTCGGGGTGGCTGCACGAGCACGCGCAGCCTGGCGCGATCCTCGACGTGTCGCAACCCTCCGGCGACGTGGTGCTCGATGAGAGCGACACGCCCCTGGTGCTGGTCTCCGCGGGAATCGGCATCACTCCGGTGGCGGCGATTGTGGAGGACCTCTCCCGCCGGCAGCCGTGGCGCACCGTGCGGCTCTTCCACGCCGACAAGTCCCACGCGCACCACGCCCTGTACAGCGGACTGCGCCGGCAGGTGCTGGCGATGCCAGACGCACGGGCCCAGAACTGGTACCGCAAAGACGCGGAGACCGCGCCGACCCTGTATCCGGCGAAGTCAGGGTTCATGGACCTCTCCGACGTCGAGCTCCCCGAAAGCGCCCAGGTGTTCATGTGCGGACCGCTGCCGTTCATGCAGAGGGCCCGTCGCTCGCTGATCGATCAGGGCGTGCCAAGCGAGAACATCCACTACGAGGTGTTTGGACCCGACTTGTGGGCGCAACAGCCCGCATGACCTCACCCCGGCGGATGCGGTGTTGGGTGGGTCCCGGCCGGTGTGACTACTCGGGTCTGGGAACTCCGTGGCCCGGCTCTCGTCCGCGGTCGGGCAGGCCCCGCAGCGCCCGCACGGCAGCCCGCTCCAGGTCAGCATCGTCGCGATCAGCCTCGATCCCGCCGGAACGCGACGACGGCGCCGCCTCCCCCTGGCGTCCGAGCACGAGCACACAGCGCTCCGGACCGACGAACGGATGCAGGCGGCGCAGCTCCAGCGGCCCGGGGACCTGTTCGAGCTGGTCCCGCACGAGCCGGGCATGCACGGAGCAGACCGCCGGCCGATCCGCGTCGATCATCTCCTCGTAGAGGCAGGGCAGCAGCCCGATCGTGAGGTCCCGGTCGTTCACCTCCGGCTCCAGGCCGGCGTCCTCGAGGTGCTCGTAGAGGGCGTCGAGCTGATGGACCGCTTCGTCCCCGAGCGCGTCGCGATGGTCGAGCTCCGGGTCCAGGCCACGCAGGACATCGCCCCGTTCCTGGGCCGCTCGGGCGCGCCGTTCCGCCACGGGGCTGTGCTCGGTGTGGCGTACGGGGGAGTACCCGTTAGGTGGCCGGCCCCGCCGGCCGGTCTCGACGGGAGCCCTGGCGATGAGCCCCTCGTCCTCCAGGACCCGCAGGTGATCGCGGGCGGTGTTCAAGGGCAGCCCGGTCTCCTCGGCGAGCTCCTGCAGGAGCCGGCCCGGGATCCGTTGCACGGCGTGCAGCAGCCGCAATCGGCTCCTCTGCGTGAGCCCCCGAAAGTCGTCCACCCGCCGCGGCATGCTCCCCATGATAGTGAGCGGAGAGCCTGGAGAGGGCGAGGTGGTGCTCCAGGTGCGGGCAGGGTCAGGAACCGGGCGCGCCGTCCGTGGGCAGTAGCTCGAACGGCACCGGAGCGGTGGCGATGCCGTTGACCTGAAGCGCGACCGCATGGCCGCCGGGGTAGTAGCGGCGGGTGGTGATCGACCGGAAGGAGTGTGCCCGGTTGATGACCAACTCCTCTCCGGACGGGAGGTCCCGGGTGGTGAGCTTGAAGACCTTGGTGCTGAGATTGCCGTTGGCCTTGCGGTGGTGCATCACGTAGTCGATGGCGAGGCGGGCGGGCTCCGGGCCGCTGTTCCGCAGCACCGCGGTGAAGCGGACCTCCCCGCCCCAGGGCACCTGCGTATCGGCGAGGTGCGGCCCGTCCACGTCCACCGATGCGGGAGCGAACCCGAGCAGGGCGAGGGCACCGGGGTGGCCCTTCTTGAGGAGGGTACGCAGGCCGTGGCGTACGAGCGCCGGCGTGGTCGGTTCTGGATGGTCCAGCCACCTCTGGGCCGTTTCCACCACGAGGTTCGGGGCATCCCGGCTGAGGTCGTTGAGGTGGTTGGCCACCGAACGCCGAACGTACTCGCTGGGATCCCGGTATAGAGCCTCTAGGAGCGGCACGGTCACGCCGGGATGGGCGGTGATTCCCGGAACGCGCACAGCCCACGGCAGGTACGGGCGGGTGCCCTCGCTGGCCAGGCGCCTCACGTGCTCGTCCGCAGAATCCGTCCATCCCGTGATGATCTCCAGCCCCCGGGGAAGATCATGACGCAGGAGGGTGCGGAGGGAGAACTCGGAGGTCAGCCGGCCCGTGAGCTCGGCCAGGAGCGCCATGGCATCCATGAACGCGACATCGGTGTCCTCCTGGACGGCCCGGGCAGCGACCGCACCGGTGACCGGCCAGATGAGCCAGCCGGAGAAATCCGCGCTGTGGTCCCGCGCCTGACGAAAGACGTGGGCGAGTGACTGGTAGTCGCCCGGGAGGTCGGCGAGAAGGGCGTCCCGCAGGAGGTCCGCGCGCTCGCGGAGGGCGAGGCCGCTGAGCGAATCAGCGGCACGGGGCAGCTCGTGAAGCGTGGTCCCAGGCATGACGGTTTGGATGGAATGGGTGAGGGTGGTGGCCGCGAATGGTCCCAGGAGTTCGTCAGCGGAAGGCATGCCCTCATTGTCGCTGGCCCGAAAGCCGCCGGCGCTAGCTTGCGGCCCGCCGTCTCTCGGGGGCCATGAGACCCGATCCCTCAGGGTGAGGCCTCTTCCATGCAAACACCCGGGGCCACCGCGGCGCTTACGGCGATCGTCTACAACCCGGCCTCGTTCACACACGGTTCATCCGATGGGCGCATTCCCGCAAAGCAAGCGGCCCTCCCACGTCACGAGCTAACGGTGTGATGTCCCACGTTGCCCTTTCGATTCACCGGGGCACGAGTGACTCGCGTGAGTCCAGCCGTGAAAGTTGAACAGCGTAGGGGACGCCATCCAATGACAGCAGTGACGCAGCCACAACGCCGGCAGAACGTCGGCAGGATCGCGATGGTCGGGGCGGTGATCGCGGCGCTGAGCGTGCCCATGATGCCGATGGCGGCCCATGCCGCGCCGGACGGTGTGGACGGCACTGGTACCTCCGCTGACCCCTACCAGCTGGACAGCCCCGAGGATCTCTTCGCGATGGCTGAGGCGATCAACAGCGACTCCGGAAGCTACGCCGCCTCGCACATTGACCTGGTCGCGGACATCGACTTGGAAGGCCAGCCGGCCTTCTCCGGCATCACCGCGTACTCCGGCACCCTGGACGGCCTCGGGAACTCGATCAGCAACATCGAGTACACCCGAGAGGGGACGGACTCGAACCACCTGGGTTTCGTCCGAGACCTCAACGGCGGCACCATCACCAACCTGACCCTGGACGGCGTCAGCGGGGACAACGGCTCCAGCACCGGCTTCGTCTCCGGCCTGGCGGTCTATTCCAAGGGCGGCACCATCACGGGCAGCTCCGTGCTCGACGCCGAGCTCGCCGCGCCGAACGGCGAGAAGGCTGGCGGCCTCGTAGCGGAAGCTGACGGCGGCACCATCACCAACAACGTCGTGCAGGGCTCGATCACGGCCAACGAGATGCCCGCCGGCATCGCCGCCTACATCAAGAACCAGACCACGGTCACGCACAACCTCGTCAGCGCGGACCTGCAGATGCTGACACCCGGTGGCGCCGAGGGCAACCGCGGCAATGACGCCGGCCTGATCGTCGCGTACCCCGGCAACCCGAACGCCAGCGTCATCTCGAACAACGTGGCCCTGGACGGATCCATCGCCTACGAGGGCAAGGTGGACGGCTTCACCGGACGCATCGTCGGCTACACCGGCTACGACGGCTGGACGGCCGAGGACAACCTGGCGAACTCGGCCATCACGATCTCCGGGGACGCGGTGACTGGTCCTGGCACCAAGAACCAGCACGGCACGGACGTAGCCGCGGCCGAACTCGCCCAGCAGGCCACCTACGAGAACCTCGGCTGGGACTTCGCCAACCACTGGTCCTTCGACGAAACCCTCGGGCACCCCGTGCCGAAGTACACGTACTCCCTCGCGGGCCAGGGCACGGAGGAATTCCCGTTCGAGGTCGGCAGCGAACACGACCTCGAGTTCCTCGCCGAACAGCTCAACAGCGAGAACCCCATCTACACCGAGGCCACCCACCTCATCCTCACCGCGGACCTCGATTTCACCGACCGTGAGGCCTTCCCCGGCATCGACCGCTTCGCCGGGACCCTGGCGGGCCAGGGTCACACCATCTCCAACCTCGACTACGCCCCCAGTGAGTCGTCGAACCGCCTCGGCCTCATCCGCGAGCTCGACGGTGGCGCCGTCCGCGACCTCAAACTCCAGGGCGTGACCGCGCAGGGCCGGCCGGCAGGCGAAGCGGACGAAGGCGACTACGTCTCTGGCGTCGCCGTGATCGCCACCGACGCGACCATTGAAGGCGTCAGCGTCGTCGACGCGGAGCTCAACGCCCCGGGCGCCGAGAAGGTCGCCGGCCTGGCCGCCGAACTCCGCGGGGAGAGCACGGTCCGCAACAACTGGGTGGACGGTGAGATCACCGCGAAGAAGATGCCGGCCGGCGTCGCCTCCTACATCCATGACGAGAGCGCGGCGCGCGAGAACATCGTCACCGCTACCCTCGAGACCCTGGCCGACGGCGGCGCGGGCACCCGGGGCATCAACGCCGGCCTGATCGTCGCGTACCCCGGCAGCGGCAACAACACCCAGATCGCCGAGAACGTCGCCCATTCGGGCGAGGTCGTCTACTCGGGCACGGTGCCCGGCTTCGCCGGCCGCATCCTCGGCTATCACCAGACCGAGGGCGACTACCGTGTGCCGGTGCTGGAGAACAACCTCGCCAACGAGGAGATCCCCGTCTCCGGTGCTGCGGTCTCCGGCACAGCCACCGGCCAGAACGGCGCGGACACCACTGCCGCCGCCCTCGGCGAGCAGGCCACCTATGAGGACCTGGGCTGGGACTTCAACGAGGACTGGTTCTTCGATGCCGAACTCGGCCACCCCGTGCCGCTCTTCATCATGGATGGGGACCGCCCCAACCGCATCACCAACACCTTCTACGGTGACTCCCAGACCCAGCGCGCCTTCACCTGGTACGCGGACCTGGGGGAGGAGGGCTCCGTGCAGGTCTCCACCTCGCGCGAGTTCGAGGATCCCGCCGTCGTGGAGGCCACCCAGCGGAACAGCCAGCACGGCGAGAACCTCTACCAGGCCGTGGCCACGGACCTGGCGGCCGATGAGCGGTACTACTATCGCGTGGGCGATCCGGGCCTGGGCATCTGGAGCGCCACCGGCACCTTCACCACGAGCGACGGTGACTCCGACTTCACCTTCCTCGACCTGACGGACACGCAGTCCCAGAACGCCGATGAGGCCGATCTGTCCGCGGACACGATCCGCAAGGCGCAGGAGACCGTCCCCGGGGCTGAGTTCCTCGTCCACAACGGTGACGTGGTGGAACAGGGTGGCCGGGAGCAGGACTGGATCGATCTGTTCGGTGCCTCGCAGGACAGCCTGCTGGACACCACCATCGCACCGGCCTCCGGCAACCATGACGAGGCGACGAACTCCTTCGTGGACCACTTCATGCTCGAGGCCCCGAACGGCCAGGACACCGCCACCGGTGCGTACTACTCGTTCGACTACAACAAGGCCCATATCTCGGTGCTCAACACCAACGAGGACGGGTCCCAAGCCGTCTCCGACGAGCAGATCGAGTGGCTCCGCCAGGACGTGAACCAGGCCCGGGAGAACGGTGCCGAATGGATCATCGTCACCATGCACAAGGGCCTCTACACCACGGCCAATCACCTCGACGACGCCGACATCATCGCGATGCGGGACCAGCTCGTGCCGGTCATCGACGAACTGGACATCGACTTGGTGCTGCAGGGCCATGACCACGTGATGAGCCGCACCAAGGTCCTGGAACACGACCCGGAGGGCGTCGAGGAAGCCGCGGTCGTCGAGACGGAGGTCATCACCGAGATCGTCAACGGCAAGCGCATCGAGTACTCGGTCAGCCCGGACGGCACCATCTACTATTTGCCCAACACGGCCGGTGCCAAGCACTACGACCAGGCCGAAACCGCCGAAGCCGGCATCGACCTCGAGGCCTACCTGCAGCTCTTCGACCGCACCGGCCGGGAGGACACCGAGAACTTCGTCTCGATTGACGTGACCGACGGCCAACTCACCGTCAACGTCTACGACATCCGTGACCAGGGGCGCCCCCGCCTGTTCGAGAGCTTCGGCATCGACCGCGAGATCGAACCGGTCGACGCGCAGATCGAGGCCCTGCCCGCAGCCGATGCCCTCACCGCCGAGGACGCGACGGCCGTGGCCGAGGTGCGCGCCGGCGTCGACGCCCTCAGCTCCGCCCAGCAAGGCGGATTGGCGAACCTTGAGGCGCTCGAGGAACGCGAGGCCCGCCTCCGCATCCTGACCGGCGCAGTGTCCACCGACGGCGAGCAGGTGGCCTGGGCCGCCACGGATGCGACCGACCGCCAGACGGTCAGCATCACCAACAGCACCCGCTCGGACTTCGAAGACTCCCCGGTCCGGCTCGAGATCGAGAACGCCGGCGAGGAGAACCCGGACCGGATCGCCTTCACCACACAGGACGGCGTCCAGCTGCCCTACGAGGTGGAGAGCTGGGACCCGAACGGCACCTCGGTCGTCTGGGTCCGGGTGCCGGAGTTGGCGGCACATGCAGCGACCACGATCTGGGCCTATTACGGCACCGATCAGGGCCAGCATGACCCGGCTGCCGTGTGGGACGAGGACTACGCCCTCGTGGAGCACTTCGGGGCCGGCGCCGGTGCAGTCGAGGCCGGCGAACCCCTCGTGGATTCGACCGGCGACAACCAGGGTGCGATCGTGGGCGATCCGCTGGAGCTGTCCGTCGAGGGCGGCGATGGCCGGGCCCAGTTCGGCGCCACCCGCCTGCAGTACCCCGGTGACGTGGGCGGCCAGCAGGATCGTATCTCGATCAGCTCGGTGGTCTCGGTGACCTCAAGCCAGCTGAACGCTCTGACCGATGACGCGCCGATCGTCGCCAAGGAATCCACGACCGAGGACGGCCAGTCCACGTTCTGGCAGGGCGTCAAGCCCGGCTCGAACGAGATCGGCACCCGGCTGCAGGGCAACAGCTACGAGTTCGACAACGCCGACCTGAAGCACAACTTCGGCTTCGATGCGGATGGCTTCGAGGCAGACGGCGAGCCGCACCTGATCACCCAGACGTACGACGGCATGACCTACAGCGTGTTCATGGACGGCCAGGAGGTCCACGCGCAGATGCTCGAGTACCGCTCGACCTTCGGTGACCCGGACGTCCTCACCACCATCGGTGACTACTTCACCAACGACGGCACCCTCGCCAGCCCCTTCTCCGGCACCATCTCGGACGTGCAGATCGCGGGCATCCCGTTCACGCCCGACTTCGAATCGTTCCGCTACAGCAACTACTTCGGTGATGCCGTGAGCTTCGGGGACCCCGTCTCCCGGGATGCCGAAGCGGTGACGCTCGCGATCGGCACGCCCACCGAGGGCACCGAGCTCGAAGCCGGGCTCACGGACGTGACCGGCACGGTCTCCCACCGCGCCGAGCTTGTCGCCACCGTGGCGGGCGAGGAAGTATTCCGTGAGGCGGTGGACGCCGGCACATTCACCGTCTCGGTGCCGGTCAACGCCCTCGGCTCCCAGGAGCTGACGATCCGTGCCGAAGCCGATGCCTCACAGTCCGAGGACTCGGTCCGGCTCGAGGTGGTGGACACCGTGGCCCCGGCCCGCCCCGAGGTGAGTGACAACTCCGCCGAGGTCTCCGGCGCGGACGCCGAAGTGGGACTCACCGTTGCCCCGGAATCGGATGACCGCGAGGCACTCGAGACCACCTTCTACTCCAACGCCACCGTGCCCCTCGGCAGTGACAACACCACGGTGCGCACCGGTTCGACCGGGGACCGGACACCGGTGGAGCTCACGCCGACGAGCGGTGAGGTCAGCGGCGAGCTGTTGCCCACCACCGTGGGTGAGGACGAGAACCCGTACCAGATCTACGAGATCGAACTCACCGAGGAGCAGGCCGGGGAATCAGAACTGCACTTCGCGTGGGCGGGTACCGGCGACGACCGCCGCGTCTCGGCCTACGTCTGGGACCATGCCGCAGACGCGTGGACCCTGAAGGACACCGGATCCAATGCTGAGGGCGAGTCCTTCGAGCTGGACATCACTGCCTCCGATGAGGACAACGCCATCTCGAGCGACAACACCGTGTCCCTGCTGGTGTGGCGCGGCCTGGCCGAGGACCCCTTCCAGGATTCCCGCGACTACACCGCCGAACCCTCGAAGGCGGACTTCGACTGGGGATTCGACCACATCCCGGACACCCAGCTCTACACCCAGGCCACGCCGCAGCTCTTCGCCGACCAGGTGGAGTACGTGGTGGACCGCGCCGAGGACCGCAACACGCAGCTGGTGGTCCACGCCGGCGACCTCGTCAACCGCGAGTACCTCTCGCAGGAATACCAGTTCAAGAACGCGGAGCAGGGCATGGGCCAGTTGGATGAGGCCGGCCTGCCGTATCTCGTCTCCTGGGGCAACCACGACTACAGCGATCCGCGGAACAACCGGGTGATGTTGCAGAAGTACTACCCGACGGAGCGATTCGAGGCCAGCCTCGAAGGCACCCCCTGGACCTTCGGGGGCAGCCATGACATCGACAACTACTACTACACGGGCGAGGTCGACGGCGCGAAACTCCTGGTGCTGACGGTCGGCTTCTTCTCGGCCGACCATGCCGAGGACCCGGGGCTCGGCTGGGCGCGGCAAGTGTTGGAGGACCACCCGGACCACAACGTGATCCTGGCCTCGCACCAGTCCGTCAACATGGGGGAGAACAGCTGGGCCAATGACCACCTCATGGACCAGCTCATCGATCCGTTCCCGAACGTGAAGCTCGTGCTCGGCGGGCACATCACCGGTACCGGAGTGGCGAGCCACATCCGGGAGGACGGTTCGGTGGTGCACGGCATCCTGACCGACTACCAGGGCCGTGTCTACGGTGGCCAGGAGTACCTGCGTCACCTGAGCGTGGACGCCGAGAACGGCATCCTGTACGCGAACACGTACTCCCCGCTGCTGGACAAGGCCACCTCGGACGGGAACTGGCGCCAGCCCATCAACCCGGACAACGTGCCCGGATTCCACGGCACCGACTCGGAGAACTTCGCGATCGAGCTTGACCTCGGTGGCAGCACCGAGCGCACCCTCGAGACCGGTTCGCTCTCGCTCGCCGTGGGTGAGCCCGTCCAGCTGGGCGATCCCCAGAACAGCGTGGGTGCAGAGAAGATCCGGATGCCGCTCACCGGCGCCGTCCCCGGCGTTGAGTACGAGTGGTACGCGGACCTTGAGGATGCCGCCGGCCACGTCACCCGCACGCCGGTGAGCACCTTCACCGTGACTGAGCAGAACGTGACGGCGCCGGGAGAACCGCGTGACGTCTCCGCCTCTGCGGAGGATGACGCTGTGACCGTGGCCTGGACCCAGCCCGAGAACGACGGCGGCGCGCCCCTCACCGCGTTCGAGGTCACCGTGGGTGACCAGACGGTCACGGTTCCCGAGGACCGGTTGTCCGTGGAGCTGGCCGGCTTCGAACCGGGGGACTACCCCGTGACGGTCCGCGCGCAGAACTCCGCCGGCTGGTCGGCGGGCTCATCCTCCGTGACGGTCACGGTGGCGGAGCCGGACGATGGAGGCGGAACCCCCTTGCCGGATGCCTCGATCACCGTCTCCGGCGACTTCGTCCCCGGTGGCAACGTGAACGTGGCCGGTTCGGGCCTCGCAGCGAACACCGGCTACACCGTGGAGCTCCGCGCTGTCGGAGACTCCGGGGAGCGCCGGGTTGATGAGGCCGGGGTCCGAGAAGTCGGCGCGACGGGCTTCCGCCTGGCTGTAGCAGTCCGGCCCGACGGCCAGCCGATCGAGCTGGGCACGGGTACCGCCGCAGCGGACGGCGCCTTCGGGCTCGACGCCGTGCTTCCACCGTCGATCCAACCGGGTGCGTACGACGTCGTGGTGGTCCAGGAGGATGCGGACGTGGCCTCGGCCAGGATCGCGGTCGCCGTCGGCTCGGACGGGCCCGGAGGTTCAGTTGGACCCGGCGGTTCGGATGGGCCGGGTAACTCTGACGGATCTGGGGATGGCGCAGACGGCGGCCCTGGTGGCGGCGCAGGCCCCGGCGGTTCAGCGGGCAACGGCGGCAACGCTGGTGACGTTGACCCCACCGAGAACCTGAACGGTGGGACGCTCGCGAACACCGGATCGAATCTCGCCTGGGCCATCGGCCTCGGCGTGCTGCTGATCCTCTTGGGAACGGCGCTCGTGATCCTGCGGCGCCGCAGGGCGCACCAGACCCAGTAGCCGCCGGCACCACCACACCCGGTGATCGCAACGATGCCAGTCACGGCACTGCCGACCTGCTGGCGGGCGGACCCCGCGTGATTGTGGACGGGAGTGCCGGCGAGGTGGTGGTCTGGGGCGCATGGCAGGGTCCGTGACATCTGGTCAGGCATCGCGTGGCGCGTTAGCCTCCGGCCATGGCCTCCGACCGTCTTGTCCCTGCCGACTTCGACCCACCCACCGAACTGGTCACCGAGGATTTCCGCCTGGAGCCCCTCGGCCCGCAGCACAATGAGGCGGATCTGGATGCGTGGATGTCCAGCGTGGAGCACATCCGGTCCACGCCCGGCTATCCGGACGGCAACTGGCCGCCGCCGGAGGGGTACTCGCTCGAGCGAAACCTCAAGGACCTGGAACGGCACGCCGCTGACTTCCCGGCGAAGAAGGGGTTCACCTACACGGTCCTGGACCCGGCGGACGGGGATGTCATCGGGTGCGTCTACCTCTACCCGCCGGACAGGGAGGGATTCGACGTCTCGGTGCAGTCCTGGGTCCGGGCGAGCCACGCCCATCTGGACGGTCAGCTGGCGGAGGCCGTCGTGGAGTGGATCGCCGCCGACTGGCCGTGGAAGCGCCCGGACCGCTACGGGCGGTGAGCCGGGCGTTTGAGCCACACAGCCACGGCCAGCATCGCCACCGCAACGCCCATCCACACGAGCATCACTGTGATGCCCTGGCCCACGCCGATGGATCCGCCGGCAATCAACGACCGGAAGGACTCCACCGCGTAGGTCATCGGCAACCAGGGGTGGATCGCCTGGAACAACGCGGGCGCGGTCTGGACGGGATAGGTGCCGCCGGCGGCGGAGAGCTGCAGCACGATCATCACCAGGGCGAAGAAGCGTCCGGGCGGGCCGAGCAGGGCGATCAGCGCCTGGTTGATGGCCATGAACGTCACCGAGGTCAGCAGGGCGAAGCCCGCCAGCCCCCAGGCATTGGCGGGGGTCAGGTCCAGGCCGAACACGATCACCGACACCATCAGCAGGGACTGCACCACGCCCATGAGCATCGGCAGGGCCGCCGAGCGCAGCATCACGCGCCACAGCGGCTTGCCGTCGGCGATCATCTGCTCGCGGACGGCCGGGCGCATCAGGAAGTAGCCCAGGGCGCCCACCCACAGGGCCAGGGCCATGAAGTACGGGGCCAGACCGTAGCCGTAGGAGGGGACCTCGTTGGTGCGCTCCATGTCCGCGCTCACCGGCAGGGCGGCCACGGAGCCGATGCTGGAGGCGTCCTCGTCTGTATAGCTCGGCACGTCCGCCGTGCCGTCCCGCAGGGAGGTGAACAACTGTCCGGATCCGCTCGAGAGTTCACCCAGGCCGGAGGCGAGTTCACGCGAACCGCTGTCCGCGGTGGCCAGGCCGGAGGACAGCTCCGAGCTGCCCGCCGCCAGTTCCTGCGCGCCGGAGGACAGCGCCGGCATCTGGGAGGCCAGCTGGCCGGCGCCGTCGCTCAGCTGCGAGGTGCCGTCGGCCAGCGTCTGCGCTCCGGTGGCCGCCGTGGAGATCCCGTCCGTCAGCGTGCCGGAGCTGTCCGCCAGCGTCTGGGCCCCCGCGGCTACCTGGTCGGCGCCGTCGGAGAGGGTGTGGATGTTGTCCGCCACTGCGGAGAGTTTGGCGGTGGCCGTGGATGCTGCGGAGGCGATCTCGTCCACGCGGTCCTGCAGGCCGGTCAGTCCCGAGCCGGAGGAGGAGTCTCCGACGATCCCGCCGAGCCCCTCGTTCACCGTGGACGCCCCGGCAGCGGCATGTTCGGCGCCGGCCGTGACCTGCCCCGCGCCGTAGGACAGCTCGGCGAGGGCGGCCTGGCGCTCCTCGTCGGTCATCGAATCGTAGGCGGCCTGCAGGTTCTCGACCCGCTCCTGCAGAGAGGACGCATCGCCCTGCACCTGCTGCACGCCGGTCACAACCGTGCCGGCGCTGTCCCGTAGTTGCTGCGCGCCGGCCACGGCGTCATCCACGCCCGAGGCGAACTGCCCGGCTCCGCCGGAGAGGCCGCTGGCCGCATCCTCCAGGACGGTGGCCCCCTGGTCCAATTGCCCGACGCCGGCGGCCACCTTCCCGGCCCCGTCCGCCAGGGTCTGGGTCTGGCTGGGCAGGGACTCGGTCTGGGACCGCATCTGGCCGAGCCCCGAGCTGAGCTGCTGCGCGCCGTCGTTCGCCGAGGAGGCGCCCTGGGCGAGTTCCTGGCTGCCGACATCGGCCGCAGCAGCACCCTTCGCGAGCTGCTGGGCCCCGCTGTCCAGGGTGACGGAGCCGTTCGCCAGCTGGTCGATGCCGACCACCAGGTCACCGGCGCCGCTCTCGGCATCCTGCGCACCCTCGGCGATCTGCCCGGCGCCGTCGGCGGCCTCCTGCATGCCGTCATGGACCTCGGTGAACCCCAGCAGCACGTTCTTCACGTACTCCTCGCCGATACCCTCGGCCACCGTGCTGGACGCGGTCTCGCCGATGGTCTTCGCGATGGTGCCCATGATGATGTTCGCGCCGTCATTGGTCTGCATGCGCAGCGTGGACTGCTCCGCGTCCGCCGCCTCGCCCGTGGACAGTCCGGCCGCGTGCGCCGAGAACTGCTCCGGGATGGTCAGCACGGCCAGCACGTCCCCGGACTCCAGGGCGGTCTGTGCCTCGGACTCATCCATGGGCTGCCAGTCCAGGTTGTCCGAGTCCTCATCCGGGTGGACCAGTTCCTCCGTGAGGTCCTCGCCCAGGTGGATGGTCTCGCCTGAGGATTCGGCCGGCTCGTCCAGGTTCACGACGGCGGCCGGCACCGCATCGAGGTGGCCCGTCGGATCCATGTTGGAACTGGTGAGCAGCCCCGAGTACAGGGACGGGATGATGGCCAGGGCCAGCAGGATCACGCCGAACCAGGCCATGGGACCGTACTTCTGGACCGCAGTTTTCCGGGGTGTCTCCGGTGCGGCGGGTGGGATGCTCTCGACCGGAGGGGCAGCGGAGGTGGCGGGGCGGGTGAAAGCCGGCCGGCCGGCGTCGTGCCTCAGGTGGTAGGTGGGCGTGGTCTTGCGGTGCTGGGCCATCAGGCGTTCCTCTTTGGGGCGGGCTGGGCTTCGCGGACCGCGGCGATCTCCTGCTCCGTGGCGCCCGAGCTGGACAGGAGCAGGGCGGAGAGGCGTTCGACCATCTCTGGGACCTCGCCGAGAGGGTCGGTGGAGGAGGCCAGCCACTGCTGCACCAGCCAGACCGTGCCGGCGGCGAGGAACTCCGCGCGCTCGGCGGCGGTGTCCGGGCCGCTGCCGCGGTGGATGATCGGGCCGAGGGGGGAGTGGGTCAGGAGTCGGTGGGAGATGTAGCGGATGAAGTCGCTGGCCACGTCGGTCGGGTTCAGGGCGAGGGCTGAGAGGTAGAAGCGGCGGCGCTCGGCCAGGTCGGTGAGCAGGGTCTGGAAGGTGTCCCGGACGAAGATGGTCCAGGTGTCTCCGAGCTCCACCGCAGGCACGCGTTCGAACGTGGCCTCCATCCGCTGCAGCGCGGCCGCGCGGACCAGGGCGGGGACGTCCTTGAAGTACTTGTAGAACGTGGGGCGGCTGACGCCGGCGCGGCGGGCGATGTCCGCGACGTTGAGGGCGGCGGGGTCGGCAGGGTCGGCGCCGCGCTGGGAGCTCTCGTCCAGCATCGCCGTGACGGCGTCCACCAAGGGTGCCAGTGACCGTCCTGGCGGGACCGGGACCGGGACCGGGGGCTGGTCCTGCTGCTGTTCGCGATGCTCCGTTGACGACTGCTCGCTCATCCGTGACTCCTGCTTCTGTGACTGACGAGAGAGAACTTTACACCTGTAAAATTCAAGTCGCCACGACGTCACCAGCCACCGTTAACGAGCCGAGCCACAGTGATCAACACTGTGGCTCGGCAGGAGGGCTGAGTGTGGACGCTCGGTCTACCGCCGCAGGATCTTGCGGGCCAGGATGTTGCCCAGGGCCTGGATGACCTGGACCACGATCACGATGATGAACAGGGCGGTCCAGGTGACCACGGGGTCGAACTGACGGTAGCCGTAGGAGACGGCGTAGTTGCCCAGGCCCTCACCGCCGATGATGCCGGCCACGGCGGACATGTCGATCAGGGCGACGATGGCGAAGGTGTAGCCCAGCACGAGCGGGCCCAGGGCCTCCGGCAGGATCACGGTGCGGACGATGCGCCAGGGGCTGGCGCCCATGGCGCGGGCCGCCTCGATCACGCCGGGATCCACGGCCATCAGGTTCTGCTCCACGAGCCGGGCGATGAAGAAGCTGGCCGCGATCGAGATGCCGAACACCACGGCGTCGGAGCCGATGCCGGTGCCCACCACCTGCCGCGCCAACGGCTGGATGGCAGCGATGAAGATGATGAACGGCACGGGCCGGAACGTGTTGACCACGATGTTGATGACCCAGAAGACGACCGGCTGCTGCATGATTCCGCCCTTGCGGGTCACGTAGAGCAGCAGGCCCAGGATGAGGCCGCAGATCCCGCCGAAGACGAGGGCGAGGGCGACGATCCACAGCATGATGCCGGTCTGCTCCAGCAGCGTCGGCATCAGCTCGGTGATCTGATCGATGATGGTCATGCGTGCACCTCCTCGACGGTGACTCCGGATCCGATGGAGGAGATCGCCTCGTCCACCGCCGCGGCGTCCCCGCGCACGGCGATCGTCAGCAGCCCGTAGACGCGGCCCTGGATGGAGTCCACGCCGCCGTACACCAGGTTGAAGTCGACGCCGGCGCGCGCCAGCGCCCCGAAGACGCGGGCCTCGGTGGCCCCCTCATCCGTGAACGAGATGGTGAAGAACCGCCCCTCGTGCTGGGCGCGCAGCTCGGTGAGCTCGTCTCCGGTGGGCAGGTTGCGCACCACGGTGCGCACGAAGCGCTTGGATGTGGCGGTCTGTGGGTTGGTGAAGACGGAGTAGGTCTCGCCGGCCTCCACCACCTGGCCGCGGTCCATCACGGCGACCTTGGTGGCGATCCGGGCGATCACGTCCATCTCGTGGGTGATGACCACGATCGTCACGCCGAGCTCCCGGTTGACCTTGGCCAGCAGGTCCAGGACCTCGTCCGTGGTCTCGGGGTCCAGGGCGGAGGTCGCCTCGTCCGCGAGCAGGATGGGCGGGTCCGCGGCCAAGGCGCGGGCGATGCCGACGCGCTGCTGCTGACCGCCGGAGAGCTGCTCCGGGAAGGCACTGGCCTTGTCCGCCAGCCCCACGAAGTCGAGCAGCTCGAGCGCCTTCCTCCTCCGCTCGGCCTTGCCCATCCCGGCGACCTCGAGCGGGTATTCCACGTTGCGGCGCACCGAGCGGGAGCTGAGCAGGTTGAAGCGCTGGAAGATCATCCCGATGCCGGTGCGCATCTGGCGCTGCCGGGCCGCGGAGAGCCGGGTGATGTCCGTCCCGTCGATCTCGATCGAGCCGGCGGTGGCCGGCTCGAGGGCGTTGATCAGCCGCACGAGGGTCGACTTCCCCGCGCCTGAGTAGCCGATGATGCCGAAGACATCACCCTTCTCGATCTCGAGGCTGACACGGTCCACCGCCACGGTCGGGGCATCACCGCGCTGCGGCGCGGGATACTCCTTGGTGACGTCCTTCAGAGCGATGTGGGGCATGGGGTGATTGTCCTGCAATTCCTTCGGTTCGGGCACCTTCTGACCGGGCACTGACGTGCCCACCACGCCCGACGCCGGCCGGCGCCTCCCAGCGGAAGGTGCCGGCCGGCGTCGGGCCCGGGGTCCGGGGATCAGCCTGCGTTGCGGAGGGCTTCCTCCGTGGTCGTGAGCGACTCCTGCAGCTCCGCCGCCGGGGTCTGCAGGAACACCGCGGAGCCGCCGGCCGACTCCTGGGCGCCGTCCAGCACGTCCTGGTTGGTCTGGTAGATCTCCACCAGCCTGTTCAGCACCTCGTTGTCCTTGTCCTCGGCCTTGGTGGCGAAGATGTTGACGTAGGGCAGGGCTGCCGGGTCCTCGGGGTCGTCCTCGGCGATGGCGTCCTCGGGGGTCAGGCCGGCGTCATTCATGAAGTCGTTGTTGACGATGGCGGCGGCGACATCCGGCAGGGAGGTCACGGTCACGGCGGCATCCAGCGCGGAGACCTGGACCTTGGACTCCTCCTCGATGATGTCCTCCGGAGTGGAGGAGGCGTTGCCGCCATCCTGGAGCGTGATCAGCCCGGCCGACTGCAGCACGAGCAGGCCGCGGGCCTGGTTCACCGTGTCATTGGGGACGATCACCGTCTCGCCCTCCTGGATCTGGTCCACCGAGTCGTACTTCTCGGAGTACAGGCCCATGGGGTAGATCGCGGTGGCGCCGATCGGCTGGATGTCATCCTCGGCGGAGACGTTGTAGTCCGCCAGGTACTGGATGTGCTGGAACTGGTTGATGTCCAGCTCGCCCTCGGCGGTGGCCGGGTTGAGCTGCGGGTACTCGGTGAAGTCCACGATCTCCAACGCGATGCCCTCGGCCTCCACGGCTTCCTCATAGGTGGTCCAGTACGGTTCGGAGGCGCCCACCACGCCGAGCTGGACCGGATTCTCCTCGGAGCCCAGTTCGGCGTCTGACTCCCCACCGCCGCAGGCGGCCAGGGCCAGGGCGCCGGCCAGGGCCAGGGCAGAGAGGGAGAGTGCGCGGTTGCGGTTGCGAGTCATGGGTGGTGCTCCTGTTGTCAAGGGGGTGGTGACCGGTTAAAGCGTAGTTTTGTGTGCGCTCCTGCCGTCATACGCCGACACACAGGATAGTTCACCGGCCTGTGGAGCCCCCGACTGCGCCTTCCGGGCGAAGGTTGCGGCTGTGTGACGTCAGGGGCCAGATCATCCTGCATTGCCAAACGCCATCACTGTGGTCAATCACTGTCGCCAGTCGCTGCGGCGGTCAATGAGCCGGGTGGCGGCTCGGACCCCGCACCGGGATCACCGCGGCGATTGCGGCCGCCACCAGCGCTGCACCGGCACCACACAGCAGGGCCACCAGGAATCCGGTCTGGCTGGGTACCGGGATGCCGCCCACCTCCTGGGTCATGGCCCCGAGCAGGGCACCGATGACGGCGGCGGTGAGGTGCTCGGGGCCGTGGGCGTCTCCGGCGGCACTGGCGAACAGGACCAGACCGTGGCCGAGGCGGGGGCAGCCGCCTTCGCCTGAATCCCTGTCGCAATTCCCCGTGATCGTGAGGATTCCTGTCGATTATCACCGGGAATCCTCACGATCGAGGGGAATCTTTGGGGGCCAGTGAGGCCTCTGCCGTCAGGACCTGCGAGCGTGACCCTCAGGCGTTGACGTCGACGACGGTGCGCCCGCGCGTGCGTCCGGCCAGGATCCGCTCCGCGTAGGGGATGGTGTCCTCCAGGCCGATCGTCGTGGTCATCTCGTCCAGCTTCTCCAGGTCCAACTCTGAGGCGAGCGCGTTCCATGCCCGTTGCCGCAGTTCCTGCGGGGCATTGACAGAGTTCGCGCCGGTGAGTGTGACGCCGCGCAGGATGAAGGGCGCGACGGAGGTCGGGAGGTCCATCCCCTGGGCGAGGCCGCACGCCGAGACGGTGCCGCCGTACCGCGTCTGCGCGATGATGTTGGCCAGGGTGGTGCTGCCGGCCACGTCGATGGCACCGGCCCACCGCTCGGACTGCAGGGGTTTGCCCAGCTCGTCGGAGAGTTCGTGTCGGTCGATCAGGTCGGCGGCGCCGAGGCTGCGGAGGTAGTCGCCTTCCTCCTCGACGCGTCCGGTGGAGGCCACCACGCGGTAGCCCCTGCCTGCCAGCAGGGACACCGCCACCGAGCCGACCCCGCCCGCGGCACCGGTCACCAGCACGTCACCGGACTCCGTGGTCACCCCCGCGTCCTCCAGGTGCAGCACGGAGATCATGGCGGTGAAGCCCGCGGTGCCGATGGCCGCGGCGCGCTCCGGGCTCAACGACTCGGGCAGCTTCACGAGGGCGTCGGGCCGGACCCGCGCTCGGGTGGCGAAACCGCCGTGGAGGGACTCGCCGATGCCATCCCCGTTGAGCACCACGGTGTCCCCGGCAGACCAGTTCGGATCCTCGGAGTGGCTCACCGTGCCGACGATGTCGATCCCCGGGATGATCGGGAAGCTCTGCAGGATTCCCCGGCCGCCACCGCTGATGGCCATGCCGTCCTTGTAGTTGTAGCTGGAGTAGAGCACGTCCAGCTCCACGGTGCCGGATTCACCGACGCCGACCAGCAGCTGGTCCTCCATCACCTCTTTGACCTCTGCCTCGGCGCCCTTGGCTGCCACGATCACTGCGCGCATGCGTCCTCCTCCGTTCGATACCGGTTGCACTTCCCCACTCACGGTACGGAGGAGCACCGCCGGACGCCATGGACCCAGGGCAGCTATCCCGCCGATCCTGACTATTCCCGGTGATCATGACCGGGAATAGTCAGGATCACCGGGAATCTTGCGAGGGGTAGGTCAACGCCAGGGCTCAAGCCGCAGCGGTGGATAGCGGGGATTCATCTTCCCCGGCCACCGCCCAGGGCGACCTCGAGGAACTCGGCTGCCGTGCCGCCGTCGGACAGCCGGCCCTGCCACACGGCCTGGAGGATGCGGTCGAGCCGTGGCCCACGCGTCGGGATCTCGGTCAGCTGGCCGGAGCGCAGGTAGCCCTCCACGGCGAGGCGGGACAGGACGGCGGGACCGATGCCCTCCACCACCGCCTGGCAGATCGCCGAGTTGCTGTTGAGCTCCACGAGCGGGGCGGGGCGGTGGTCGTCCACGAGGCGGTCGAGGAAGGCGCGGGTTCCTGACCCCTCCTCGCGCTCGACCAGGGCGGTGGTGGCGAGTTCGGCCGGGTCCAGCGGCTCAGCGCGGCGGGCCCACGGGTGCCCCGGTCCGGCGACGACGACCAGCTGGTCCGTGAACACCGTGACAGCGCGCAGGTCCGCCGGCAGGTCGGGTGTCTCCACGAAGCCCAGCGCCACCGTCCCGGCCGTCACCGCCTCGATGACGTGGGCCGAGTTCATCACCCGCAGCTGGGTGGCCACGCCCGGCCGCCGTGCGCGGAAGGCCCCGATCCAGCCGGGCAGCAGGTGTTCGGCGATGGTCATGCTCGCCCCGATCGCCAACTCCTCCTGCCCCCGGTGCGCCAGGGCGTCAGCCCCCGCGGACAGCCGGTCCACGCCGTCCAGCACCTCGCGTGCCCACTCCACCGTCAGCACGCCCTCCTGCGTCAGCGTCGAGCCGCGGGTGGACCGGCACAGCAGCGTGTAGCCCAGCCGCCGCTCAAGCGTCCTCAGGGAGCGGGAGGCGTTGGACTGCGCGATCCCCGCCGCCCGGGCCGATGAACTCAGGCTCCCGTGGTCGGCGACGCCCACCAGCAGTCGCAGCATGGTCAGGTTCAGCCATGAGTCGATGTGCGGAGCGCGGGGTGCGTGCTGCTGGGTGTGCTGCGGGACTTGCTGAGGAGCAGGCAAGCGGCTCTGCTGAGGGTTTTCCTCTGCTGCGTTGGACATATCAGCATCATATGGCCGTGTTGGTCAGGCGGGGGCTACTGCCGGTCCGCTGGTGCTGGAATCGTCGAGGGGTGCCCTTTTCTGACAGCATCCGAACCCGCGCCGCAGCATCCACGCCGATCCCCGGCGCCGGTGGCGAGCGCGGTTCAACCCCTGCGGACCTGCCGGAGACGCGGCGGGGCCTCCGCCGGTTCCCGACGCCGGCCCCGCCCGGTCTCGCTGTCTGCCTCGCCGGGGCGGGGCTCGCCTGGGGGTTGGCGCAACTGCTGCCGGGCATCAGCCCGCTGCTCGTGGCGATCTTGGCCGGGGCGCTGTGGCGGAACCTGGCGCCGGTGCCGGCGGTGCTGGCGCCCGGGGTGGCGGTCTCGGCCAAGAGGCTGCTGCGCACGGGAATCGTGCTGCTCGGGCTGCAGGTGTCCCTGACCTCGGTGCTGGACCTGGGTTTCGGGGTGCTGGCCGTGGTGGTGGCGTCCGTGGCCGTGACGTTCTTCGGGACACTGTGGATCGGCGCCCGGCTGGGGATCTCTCCGGCCCAGCGGTTGCTGATCGCCTCCGGCTTCTCCATCTGCGGCGCGGCGGCGGTGGCCGGCATGGACGGGGTGGCCAAGGCCAAGGAGGAGGAGGTCGCCACCGCCATCGCCTTGGTGGTGCTGTTCGGCACGATCATGATCCCGCTGATGCCGTTCCTCGGCGGGCTGCTGGGCCTGCCGGAGGGGACGCTGGGGATCTGGATCGGGGCCTCCACCCATGAGGTCGCGCAGGTGGTGGCCGCCGGCGGGGCGGTGGGTGGTGGTGCGCTCGCGATCGCCGTGACCGTGAAGCTGGCCCGGGTGCTGATGCTCGCGCCGATGGCGGCCGGTGTGTCGATCTACCTGCGGCGGCAGGGTGGTGCCGCGACCACGGCGAAGCGCCCGCCGATCGTCCCGCTCTTCGTCCTCGGCTTCGTGGCGGCCATGGTCCTGCGGACCACCGGGGTACTGCCCGAGGCGGTCCTGGACGTGGTCCAGATCCTGCAGACAGTGTTGCTGTCCGCGGCGATGTTCGCCCTGGGCCTCGGGGTGCACCTCAAGAGCCTTGTCCGGGTCGGCTACCGGCCGGTGTTGCTCGGGCTGCTCTCCACGGTGGTCATCCTCGCGATCTCGCTGGGCGGGATCGCCGCGCTGGGACTGTAGGCGCCGGCGTCGGGCACGGGCGACTCACGCGCCGCCGCCAGCAGCCCTGACCGCGGGCCACAGCAACCCCGGCCCACGCGCCACAGCAGACCTGCCCAGTCACAAGGATTATCCCTGTGGCCGGACAGGACTGGTGTAGCTTGACGCGAGTCCGATCAGTAGTTCTGCGGCGGGTCGGAGGCCGGGAAGGAGTCCTTGCCCCAGCCGTCCGCCCGTTCGTCGTCCTGCTCGTACTTCACCTGGGCCTTCGTGGCGTCGGCGACGAGTTGGTTGGCCAGGTCTGCATCGGTGGTCGTCACTGTCTCCGTGACCGTGACGGTCTTGGACGTGGTGGTCGGATCCTGCTCCGCTTCACGCATGACGTCTCCTTTCTACTGCTTCCATCATCTGCCTGCCGGGCTCGGCTGTCCACGGGTTCACCCCGGCCAGCGCTGTCGACCACCTCCCGCTGGTGAGCGGCGTCGGAGCGGCGAGGGCCGGCGTCGGGCGCTGGTGTGTGATGCGGGATCAGCCGCGGTTCTGCAGGGGGAGCCGGTCCCGGTGGTAGGTGATGTCCGTGTAACCGTGTGGGACGGGCTTGCCGTCCGGGCCGAGGGAGACGAAGACGATCTTCTCGATGGTGAGGATGACCTGGCGGGTGATCATGTTGCGGACCTCGGCGCGCATGGTCAGGGAGGTGCGGCCGAAGTGCGTGGCCTTCAGGCCCATCTCGATCATGTCCCCCTGCTCGGCGGAGGAGACGAAGTTGATCTCGGAGATCAGCTTCGTCACGCTGCGGTGGTTGCCGAGCTGGATGATGGCGTAGATCGCGGCCTGCTCGTCGATCCAGCGCAGGAGCGAGCCGCCGAAGAGGGTGCCGTTGGCGTTGAGGTCCTCGGGCTTGACCCACTTGCGCGTGTGGAAGCTGACGCCGTCCGTGGCCGGATCGATGGGTCCGTCCAGGCCGATCGTGGGCAGGGCGGCGGTGCGGTCGGTCGGTTCTTCGCTCATGGTCCGAGCGTAGCCCCGGCGCATTGATCGCGCCGGAAGAAAGGTCTCGACATACCTATCGTCATAGGTATATGTTGTGGAGTGAACCTCGTGTGGTGCGGATCACCCCGTCTACGCGGTCGCCCCGGCAGTAAACCCAGAAAGGACCGTTTCGATGACCGAAACCGTTGCAAACACCAAGTCCCTGCAGGACGTGCTGGACGCGTCCGGCAACGTGGTTGACCACCTGCGCAACTCGCAGATCGGCGCCTACATCTACCCCGTGGTGGCCCCGGAGTTCTCCAACTGGCGTTCGGAGCAGCGCGCCTGGCGTGACTCCGCGGTGCTGTTCGACCAGTCGCACCACATGGACAACCTGATCCTGCGCGGCCCGGACGCCATTAAGCTGATCTCGGACACCGCCATCAACTCCGTGGCCAAGTTCCCCGTGAACAAGGCCAAGCAGTACGTGCCCACCACCCCGGCCGGCCACGTCATCGGCGACGGCATCCTGTTCCGCCAGGAAGAGGAGGAGTACGTGTACGTGGGCCGCGCCCCCGTCACCAACTGGATGCTCTTCCAGGCCCAGCGCGGCGACTACCCGAACCTCGAGATCGTCGAGGACCGCCGCTCCCCGTCCCGTCCCATGGGCAAGCCGGTGCACCGCGAGTACTACCGTTTCCAGATCCAGGGCCCCCGCGCCTGGGAGATCATCGAGAAGCTGCACGGCGAGAAGCTGGAGCAGCTGGGCTTCTTCAACATGTCCTGGATGAACATCGACGGCACCCAGGTCCGCACCCTGCGCCACGGCATGTCCGGCGCCCCGGGCCTGGAGATCTGGGGCCCCTACGCCGACTACGACCGCATCCGCGAGGCCATCCTGGCCGCCGGCGCCGAGTTCGGCATGCTGCCGGTGGGCTCCCGCGCCTACCCGTCCAACACCCTGGAGTCCGGCTGGATCCCGTCCCCGCTGCCCGCCATCTACACCGGCGACGGCATGATGGCCGAGTACCGCGAGTGGCTGGGCGCCGATTCCTACGAGGCCAACAACGCCGTGGCCGGTTCCTTCGTCTCGGACAACATCGAGGACTACTACCTCAACCCGTGGGAGCTGGGCTACGGCAACTTTGTGAAGTTCGACCACGACTTCATCGGCCGCGAGGCCCTCGAGAAGATCGACCCGGCCGCCCAGCGCAAGAAGGTCACCCTGGCCTGGGATCCGGAGGACATCAAGCGCATCCAGTCCTCGCTGTATGACACGGAGGGCACCCCCTTCAAGTACTTCGACCTGCCGCTGGCCAACTACGGCTCCTCGAACTACGACGCCGTGGTGGATGCCGACGGCAACGTGGTCGGCGTGTCCATGTTCACCGGCTACTCCGCCAATGAGAAGCGCGCCCTCTCCCTGGCCACCATCAACCCGGACGTCCCCGAGGGCGCCGAGCTGAAGGTCATCTGGGGCGAGCCGGACGGCGGCACCCAGAAGACCACCGTCGAGCCGCACGTCCAGACCGAGGTCTCCGCCACGGTCTCCCCGGTTCCGTTCTCCGCCGTGGCCCGTGAGTCCTACCAGGGTGGCTGGCGTACCGGCTACAAGGGCTGATCATCTAGCCTGAGCGGTCCTCGCCCCCGCTTCGGGTGCCTTCCCCATCGATGGGAAAGCCCCCAAAGTCAGGAGCACGACGTCGGCGCCCCACCTCGCGGAGGTGGGGCGCCGCCGTCGTCCGTGGCGTTTGCCGGGTCAGGCAGCGGTGAAGCGAGCACCGCATCCACGGCCAGGTACAGGGTCGCGGTCTCATGGGCCAGGAGGGAGGCGTCCGCCGGCAGGGCGCGCTCGATCGAGAGGCCGTTGACCACCGTCATCAGGAACCGGGCGCGGGCCGACGGGTCGCCGGCGGGCATGGCACCCTCCTCGGCCAGGACGGAGAGCCAGTACTCCACGCGGTGCTGTGCCTCTCGCCAGATGGCCTGATACGCCGCATCGGACTCGTCGGTCGGCTCCGGAGCGATGAACGTGCGGAAGACGGTGGCCCAGCCGTCTCGTGCCTCCTGCCCGACGCCGGCCGGTGCCAGGATGTTCCGCAGGCAGCCGACCAGGCGGTCCCGGGCCGGCAGCGAGCGATCCTTGATCTGGTCGTCCGGCGCCACCACTTCGTAGATGGTCTGCAGGACCGTGTCCTGGAGTTCGCGCTGGGTCGGGAAGTGGTAGCGGAGTGAGCCGGTGCTGATGCCGGCCCGCGCGGCCACGGCGCGCACGCTCAGCCGGGCTCTCGGGTCCTCAGAGACCATTTCCGCGGCCGCGATGATGATCCTCCCGCGAGTGCCGATGTCTGCTGCGTCCTTGGATGCCATCGGCCTATTCTCGCACTCATCCAATACGCTGTGTTACTGTTTCAACGCAGGACTAACACGGCGTGCTACAGGGGCGGCTCAGAGCGTCCGGAATCGTCATCAGCACGACGCCGGCCCGGCGCCGGAGGAGGGCAAGGCATGTTCCAGGACTGGCGGCGGGATCGCCTGACCAAGCGTGTGAAACCGGGCGACGGGCGTCCCCTGAAGCGCTTTCGCTGGTGGCAACTGCTGAACCGCGGCCTCATGCACCTGCGGATCACCGGCGAGGACGGCCGGCCGGTGGACTATGCCGTGAGCGTCGGCTATCTCGGTGACGCGAAGACCGGCGAGGTCATGGCCCGCCTCTACCTCGACGGCCGGCTCCACGCCGAGTCCAAGACGCCCGCTGTGTTCCCCGTGCTCGGTGGGGTCATCGAGGTGGCCACGAGCGCCTTCGGGCTCAGGCGTTGCCACTATGTCACCGAGGATGGTGCCGCCCGCCAGCTGGTCCCGGACCCCCGTTCCGCCGAGGGGCGCCGTGCGCGCTTCGATGGTTCTCACCCGGTGTGGAGCCGCTGGATCGGCGTGATCTCCCTGATCCTGATCGGCATCGGGGTCGTCCTGGTCCTGCTGGAGCTGGCTGAGCAGTTGACCGCCATTCCGCCGGTGGCCGAGAGCATCGGGACCTTCGTCTCGCCGGTGCAGCTGCCGCTGTGGCTCACGATCACCCTCGGGGCCGGAGCCGTGGCGGGCAGTACCGAGCGGGCCCTGCGGTTGAGATACCGGTGGTACCTGGATGGCGCGGCGGGCTGAGGCGCGCGAGCGAGTGGACGTTCCCTTGTCCGTGACTGGCCGACCAGCCGCGGGGTGTTGCCGTCACGCGGCGGTGGTCGGCAGCGGTCGCCGTGCCACTAACCGGCCGAGGGGCCGGCCATCTGCGAGCCGATCATCCGGCCGCCGCTGTTGAGCTGCAGGGCGCACTGCACCTGGCGGTCACCCTCGGACCAGGAACCCTCGGACGGGGTGTACATGGTGAAGCCCACATCCGACTGCGCCGGTTCCGTGCCGGTGAGGGAGACGAACTCATCGTGGCACCCTTGGTCCGCCTGCTGGTGGACCAGGTCCTCGCCCGGCCAGGACGGGTCATCCAGCTGGAACAGGGCGTACATCTCCAGGTCGTGGGACACCTCGCACGGCACCACCGCCACCTCATACAGTCCCTCGGCGGCGGGCCGGTCGAAGCACTGACCGGGGGAGAGCTGGAAGATGCTCGTCGCCTCCGCCGTGACGGCCGGCGAGGGGGTCGAGGCCCCCACCACCTCCTCGGTCCCTCCCGGACCACCGCAGCCGGCGAGGAGGGCGGCGAGGGCGAGCGCCGACGTCGTGCACAGAACCTTCGACGCCTTCCGTGTCCCGGAGACGCCAGCGACCGTCCGGACTCTGCCGGACGGTCGCTGCGCAGGGTGCTGGCTCATGGACCCAGCCTACGAGACCGCAGGGTGCGGATCAGTTCCGGCTCAGAAGGCGCCCTCCGCCTTGAGCTTCTTCAGTTCGCTGCGCTTCAGGCCCAGGAACTGCATCGGCACCTTGTAGGTCTCCGGGCCGGTGGCGAAGGCGATGGCGGAGAGCACGGCGAACCCGCAGCACATCCAGGCCACGGGACCCCAGTTGGCGGTGTCCCCACTGGTCATCAACTGGGCCAGGGCCGGGGCGAAGCCGGAGACGAGCAGGCCGAGCATGAGGCCGATCGCCATGCCCGAGTAGCGGACCCGTGCGGGGAACTGCTCCGGGAAGCTGGCCATGTAGGAGCCGTTGGGCGCGGCGTAGAAGACGCCGAACAGGATGATCGCGGAGATGAACACCATGGCCACGTTCCCGGTGCCGATCGCGTTGAAGAACACGAACATCATCACGCCGGCTCCCAGGGCGCCGGCGACGAAGACGGGCTTGCGGCCGATCCTGTCCGAGAGCCAGCCGTAGAACGGCTGGGTGAGGACGGCGGCGAAGTTGCCGGCGGCGATGGCCAACAGCATGGTGGTGCGCTCGATGCCGTTGTACTCGACCGCGTAGGCCAGGCCGAAGACGTTGACGACGGTGTTCATCATGGCGAACGTGGCGGCGAACATCACGCGGACCACAGAGGCCCAGTGGCTGCGGAACAACTCGACGAACGGGACCTTGACGACCTCGTTGGCCTCCTTGGTCTCCTCGAAGACCTCCGGCTCGTCCAGGGTGCGGCGGACGACGAAGGCGAAGATAGTCAGGAGGATGGAGATCCAGAACGGGACGCGCCAGCCCCAGGACAGCAGCGCCTCGTCGTCCATGGCGGCCACCGGGATGAAGACCAGAGTGGCCAGCACGATGCCGAACATGATGCCGGACATGGTGAAGGAGGCGAAGAAGCCACGGCGGCCCGCCGGGGCGTGCTCCATGGACAGCGAGGCCGCGCCCGGCGATTCGCCGCCGGCGGACAGGCCCTGCAGGAGGCGCAAGAGCACCAGCAGGATCGGGGCCCAGATGCCGATCTGGTCGTAGGTCGGCAGGCATCCGATCAGGAGGGTGGAGACACCCATCATCAGCAGGCAGGCCATCAGGGTGTTGCGGCGTCCGAAGGTGTCCCCGAGGTGTCCCCAGACGACGGCGCCAAGGGGGCGGGCCACGTAGGCCACGCCCAGGGTGCTGATGGACAGCAGGACGGAGGTGGCGCTGTCATCGGCGAAGAACACGGAGCTGAAGACCAGCGCCGCGGCCGAACCGTAGATGAAGAAGTCGTAGTACTCCAGGGTGCTGCCCAGGAAACCGGAGAGCGCGGCGCGCCGGGCATTCCGGGTGTCCCCGGGTGCGTTGACGGGAACCGGAGCCGGTTCGGTGATTGCAGTCGACATGGACCGCCCTTTGTCTCGTGGGAACCCTCGCAGAGCGCGAGAGGTGATGTGCTTCACACGAGTGTAGGAACGGAAACTATATAAGTGAATGACGAAGATCGGGACGGATTGTGTAGGGAATCTGCATAGTATGACCGATGGGGCGCGTGCCGCGGCCGGGCGGCTAGCGGGTCACCTTCTCCGCGATGACCTGTTCGGCCAGGTCCAGCACGGCCTGCAGGGCCGGCGATGGCGGCCGGGTCCGCCATGCGATGCCGTGCTCCAGGGGCACACTGGGCGCGGAGAGGGGCAGGAACACGGAGCCGGGCGGGAGCATGGGTGCGATCGTCTCGGGCATCAGGGTGATGCCCACGCTGGCGGCTACCAGCTGCAGCACCACGTAGGGATCCGAGGTCTCCTGCACCACGCGCGGCATGAAACCGGCATCGGCACACTGGCGGAACAGCGTCTGGCGCAGGGCGGAGCCACCGGACATCGAGGTGGTCACGAACGGCTCTTCGGACAACTCCGCCAGGTCGATGGTCCCCGGCCCGTCCTGGTGCGCCAGGCGATGGGTCACGGGCAGGACGGCGCCCAGGTACTCCCGGTACAGCAGGCGGGTGTTCAGCGAGTTCGCGGGCATCGGCAGCCCCACGCAGGCGAGGTCCAGGGCACCGAGCCCGAGCTGTTGTTCGGCGTCATGGGTGAGGATTCGGCCGATCAACTCGAGCCGCACGCCGGGCAGCTCCTCGTGGACCCGGCGGGTCAACGTCGGCAGCAGGACGTGGTTGAGCACGCCCGAGTACCCGATCCGGACGCGGCCGACCGTCTGGCCGGCGGCGACCGACGTGGCGTCCCGGCCGGACTCGAGGCGTTCCAGGGTCTCCCGGGCGTAGGGCAGGAAGGCCGCTCCCGCACTCGTCATGGTGACCGAACGGGTGCTGCGTTCGAAGAGTTCGGAGCCGACCTCCCGCTCCAGTTTGCGGATCACCTGGCTCAGCGGGGAGTGGGCCATGTGCAGCCGAGACGCGGCGCGGCCGAAGTGGAGTTCTTCGGCTACCGTGATGAAGGCTTCCAGCCACCGGGTGTCCACAGCGTCGATCCTAGTCGCCGGCCACACCCGGACCACAACTGGACCACGCCACGACCACACCACAACCACACCACAACCACACCACGACCACACCACAGGAGTGACCATGCAGCCACGGGCGTCCTCGGCAACACCCCCACTCCGTGCCCTGGTCACCGGCGGAGCGAGCGGGATCGGCGCGGCCACCGCGCAGCGACTGCGTGAGGACGGCGTCGAGGTCCTCACCGCTGACCTGGCGGCCGGCGCGGACTTCTCCGTGGACGTCTCCGACGAGCAGTCCGTGGCGGCGCTGGCCGCCGCATGCGGCCCCGTGGACATCCTCGTGAACAGCGCCGGCATCATCGGGCCGAACGCGCCCGTGCTGGACACGGACCTGGCCAGCTGGCGCAAGACCTTCGCCGTCAACGCGGACGGCGTCTTCCTGATGTGCCGTGCCTTCGCCCCGGGCATGGTCGAGCGCGGCTGGGGGCGGATCGTGAACCTGGCCAGCATTGCCGCGAAGGACGGCAATGCCGGCATGGCCGCCTACTCCTCCTCCAAGGCCGCGGTCATCGCCTTGACCAAGTCGATCGGCAAGGAGCTCGCTCCCACGGGCGTCCTGGTGAACGCGGTGGCCCCGGCCGCCATCGAGACCCCGATGAACGCGACCACGGACCCGGCTGTGCTGGCGCGCTCGCAGGCGATGACCCCGATGCAGCGGTTCGGCACCGCCGCGGAGATCGCCGAGCTCATCGCCTGGCTGTGCTCGGACAGGGTCAGCTTCTCCACCGGTGCGGTCTACGACGCCTCGGGCGGGCGCGCCACCTACTGACAGGTGAGGGCGATTCCCGCTACTGGGGATCGCCCTCACAGCGTGATGGAGGGCGGAATGGGGCCAGGATGGCTCCCGGCGGCCCGCGCCTCGTGGCGTGCCGGTGAGGTCAGTGCTTCGCCTGGTAGTCCGTGATCCACTCGGCGGTCGTCTTCGTTCCGCCGAAGGTGTAGAAGTGCAGCTTGACGTCGCCCTCTGCCTCAGTCAGGCCGGCGTCGAGGTCCTGGATCATCTTGTCCGGGCCGGCGGTTCCGAGGAGGTTGGTGATGGAGAATCCGTACTTCTTGGCGATGCCCGCGGAGGTGGCGACGCCGAAGCGGGAGGCGTAGGTCAGCAGGCGCTTGATGCCGGCCGGGCCGGGGACGCCGATGCGGATCGGCAGGTCGATGCCGCGGCGGCGGACCTCCTTGATCCAGGCGAAAACCGGGTCCACGTCGAAGCCGAACTGGGTGAGGATGGTGCCGTTGAGGCCCTGCTCCTGCAGCGAGGCGTACTTGCGCTCGAGGGCGTCCCAGAGCTGGGCGTCGGAGATGTCCGGGTGGCCCTCGGGGTAGCCGGCGATCGAGATGTCCGTGAAGCCGTACTCCTTGAGCAGGCCGGAGGTGATCAGGTCCACGGAGGCGCCGTAGGGGCCCATCGGCTCCGAGGGGTCGCCACCGACGGTGAAGGCGTGGGTGGCGCCGGCCTGGTCCCGTAGTGCCGTGAGGAACTCCACCAGCTCGGCCTCGGACGTCAGTCGGCGGGCGGAGATGTGCGGGACGGGCACGTAACCCAGTTCCTTGGCGGCGGAGGAGGCCTTGACGCGCATCCCGAGGTCCTCATTGCCCAGGAACGTGACGTTGATGCGGGTGCCGGCCGGGATCAACGGGGCGGCCTCGCGCAACGCATCGATGTCCTTGTCCTTGCCGGTCATCTCCAGGGACGGGTCGGTGATGACGGAGGGCCGGCCGGAGGCGGTGGGGGTGGCGTTCGGGGAGCTCATGCGGATCCTTCGGATGTTCGGGGGCCGTGGCCCGTGCGGTCCGGTTGCTCCGGGAGGACGGGCCCGACGTCGGCCGGGCTGGCTTTGGCCGCGGCGTGACCGGTCAGTGTGGTCCCGGTCACGCCGCGTTGAGCCGAGCCTAATATAACTATGTCCATAGGTATAGGGGCAGTGGACGGAACTCGGTGGTTGCAGGTCAGGAACTGGAGCCGTGCGCGGCGTTGGGGGCCGTCCAGCGCCTCCGGAACGAGATGAGGCGGAAGGCGAAGACGGCCATCATCACGAGGCCCGCGGTCAGCCAGTTGAAGACGTCCAGCGTCCACAGCAGCGAGCTGAGCCCCGCACCGAACAGCGCGGGTACGGCGTAGAGGCCGTGGCGGTTGAAGATCTCCGGGACCTCGTTGGCCACCACGTCCCGCAGCAGGCCGCCGACCACGCCGGTGGCCACGCCCAGGAGGATGGCCATGACCGGCTCGATCCCGGCTGCCAGCGCAGTGCGCGTGCCGGTGACGCAGAACAGGGCGAGCCCGGCGGCATCGAAGACGAGCAGCGTGCGGCGCAGCCGGCCCTGGGTGACCAGCCGGAAGTACACCAGGGTCGCGGCCAGCGCCGGCGGGATGAGGTACAGGGGGTTGGCGAAGGCGTTGGGGACGTCCTCGTTGATGATGAGGTCCCGCACCACACCGCCGCCGAGCCCCGCCAGGAAGGCCAGGAACACGGAGCCGATGAGGTCGAACCGCCGCCGGGCGGCCAGCAGTGACCCCGAGACGGCGAAGAAGAAGACACCGAAGAGGTCCAGGACCAACAGCAGCGTCTCCAAGTACGCCGGTGCCTCGGGGGCCTCGATCATGTCCGTCCCTCCTCCGTCGGCGGGGCCGGCTCGGCACCCGGTCAGGTACGCGCCGGTACCCGGTCAGATCCCGCGGGCCAACTCCTCGGCCAGGCCGATGTAGGAGGCGGGGGTGAGGGCGATGAGGCGAGCCTCGGCGTCGGGCTCCAGGCCCAGGCCCTGCACGAACTCGCGCATCCGCTCCCCGTCGACGCGGTGGCCGCGGGTGAGCTCCTTGAGCCGCTCGTAGGGGTTGTCCATCCCCTCCACGCCGGCGATCGCCTGGGCGCGCATGACCGTCTGCACGGCCTCACCGAGCACCTCCCAGTTGTGGTCCAGGTCCTCGGCCAGCACGGCGTCGGCGACCTTCAGCTGCGCCATGCCCTTGGTGACGTTGGACAAGGCGAGCACCGAGTGGCCCAGGGCATTGCCGATGTTGCGCTGGGAGGTCGAGTCGGTCAGGTCGCGCTGCCAGCGGGACTCCACGAGCGTGGCACCGAGGGAGTCGAGCAGGGCGTTGGACAGCTCGAGGTTGGACTCGGCGTTCTCGAAGCGGATCGGGTTGACCTTGTGCGGCATGGTCGAGGAGCCCGTGGCTCCGGCCACCGGGATCTGCGCGAAGTAGCCGATGGAGATGTAGCTCCACACGTCCACGCAGAACCCGTGCAGGATCCGGTTGAAGCGCGCGATGTCCGCGTACAGCTCGGCCTGCCAGTCATGCGACTCGATCTGCGTGGTCAGCGGATTCCAGGTCAGGCCGAGGTGCTCGACGAAGGTGCGGGCCACCTCCGGCCAGTTGGCGTCCGGAACGGCGGACAGATGCGCGGCGTACGTGCCGGTGGCGCCGTTGATCTTGCCCAGGTACTCCTGCTGTTCGATGCGCGTCAGCTGGCGGTCGAGACGGTGCACGAACACCGCCATCTCCTTGCCCAGGGTGGTGGGCGTGGCCGGCTGCCCGTGGGTGCGGGAGAGCATGGGCGTGCCGGCTGCGGTCTCGGCCATCTCGCGGAGGGTCCCGACGGCGGCCCGCGCGGCCGGGAGCCACACCTCGCCGATAGCGTCCCGCACCCCCACGGCGTAGCTCAGGTTGTTGATGTCCTCACTGGTGCAGGCGAAGTGTACCAGCGGGGTGAGGTGTTCCAGCTGCAGGTCCGGCAGCCGGCGGCCGATGTAGTACTCCACGGCCTTGACGTCGTGGACCGTCTCCTTCTCGATGGCCGCCAGCTCGGTCACACCGTCCTGGTCGAAGTCGGTGACGATCCGGCGGAGACCCTCCTCCTGTGCCTCCTGCAGCGGCGTGAGCCCGGGCAGAACCTGGTGGCGCGCGAGGTGGATGAACCACTCCACCTCCACGTGCAGGCGATTGCGGTTCAGGGCGGCCTCGGACAGATGCTCGGTCAGCGGGGCGACGGCCGAGCGGTACCGGCCGTCCAGCGGGCCCAGCGGAATGCCGGCGTCGGCGAGGGACTGGCGGGCCGGCGTCGGGCCATGACCGGTGGCAGACGAGGCGGGCGAGGCGGGCTGGTGCGGGGCGGAGGACTCAGGCATGGCTGTCATTCTTCCATCCCTGGCATGTACGCCGGGTTCTGTGCACGGAGGAGACATCAGGTGCGGGATTCCGTACCGGTGCCGGCCGACTGCACCGGGGTGGAATCCGGCAATTGATGCGGGTTCTATCCGCATCAGAGGTCGGAGAGCATGCGTCACCGGGCGGTGGGCCGGCGTCGGGCACCGTGTGAAGCGGGACCGGGGCACCCCGGGGAGCGGGGCCGGCGTCGGGCCTGCTCCGGGGCTACCTCTTGCGGTACAGCGCCTTGCGCTGGAACCGGGGCTCCGAGGTGACCAGCATGCCGAGGTTGCGGAAGATGTCCTCGTCCACGGTGCCGAGGATGGTGGTGGTGTGGACGTCGCAACCGGTCAGGTTCCGCAGCTGTGCCAGCGCGGCCCGCGCGTTCGGATCCGAGGCGGCGGAGACGGAGAGGGCGATCAGCACCTCGTCCGTGTGCAGTCGCGGGTTGCGGGAGCCCAGGTGCTCGGTCTTGAGGGTCTGGATCGGCTCGATCGCGGCCGGGGAGAGCAGGTGGACGCTGTCCTCGATCCCGGCGAGATGCTTCAGCGCGTTCAGCAGCATGGCGGCCGAACAGCCCAGCAGGCCGGAGGTCTTGCCGGTCACGATGGTCCCGTCGGCCAGTTCGATGGCGGAGCCGGGAGCGTCGGTGGCCTCCTCGATTGCCAGGGCGGGGGCGACGACGGCACGGTCCTCGGTGCCGCAGCCGGCCCGGGACATCACCATGGCCACGCGCTCGGAGATGTCCGCCTCGCGGTCATTGCTGCGTTCGTCCACGAGGGCCTTGTAGTAGCGGCGCACGATCTCCTGGCGGGAGGCTTCGCGGCACACCTCATCGTCCACGATGCAGCTGCCGGCCAGGTTCACGCCCATGTCCGTGGGGGAGGCGTACGGGGAGGAGCCGGTCAGCTTCTCCAGCAGGGCCTTCAGCAGCGGGAAGACCTCCACGTCCCGGTTGTAGCTGGTGACCTGCTCGCCATAGGCGGACAGGTGGAATGGATCGATCAGGTTGATGTCATCCAGGTCCGCGGTGGCGGCCTCGTAGGCGAGGTTCACCGGGTGGTCCAGGGGCAGGTTCCAGATGGGGAACGTCTCGAACTTGGCATAGCCGGAGGCGATGCCCCGGGTGTGATCGTGATACACCTGCGAGAGGCACGTGGCGAGTTTGCCGGATCCCGGCCCGGGGGCGGTGACCACCACGACGTCCCGGGTGGTCTCGGAGTAGTCGTTCAGCCCGAATCCCTCCTCGGAGACGATCCGCCTGGTGTCCTGCGGGTAGCCCGGGATCACGCGATGCCGGGCGACCGTCAGCCCCAGCCGCTCGAGGCGCTCGCTGAAGGCCTGCGCCACCTGATTCGAGTCCTCCAACTGGGTCAGCACCACGTGCTGCACCAGGAAGCCGCGTTCGCGGAACACATCGATCAGCCGGAGGACATCCTCCTCGTACGGGATCCCCAGGTCGGCCCGGACCTTCTGGCGTTCCAGGTCCTTGGCGTTGAGGCAGACGAGGATCTCGAGCTCGTCCTTGATCCGCTCCAGCATGGCGATCTTGTTGTCCGGTGTGAAGCCCGGCATGACGCGGGAAGCGTGGTGGTCGTCGAAGAGCTTTCCGCCCATCTCCAGGTACAGCTTGCCGCCGATCGACTGGCGCCGCTCCTCGATGTGGCGGGACTGGAGGTCCAGATAGCGGTCCCGGTCGAAGCCCACGGGGCGGGTCGGAGAGGAGGGGGAATACGAGTCGGTCACTCGGTCACGCTAGCACCGGAGCGTCACCCGGCGGGCTGGCGTTCCCGGAAATCGCGGGGGCTGAGGCCGTAGTGCTTCTTGAAGGCGGCGGAGAAGCTGAAGGGGCTCGAATACCCCACCTGGCGGGCCACCGAGGCCAGGGTCGCATCGCTGCGGTCCAGCAGGTCCGCCCCCGTGGCCAGCCGCCACTGGGTCAGGTAGGTCATCGGGGAGACGCCCAGAACGGCCTTGAAGCGCCTCGTCAGGGAGGCACGGGACACGCCGGCCACGGCCGAGAGCGATTCCACGTTCCACTCATCTGCAGGTCGGGACTGGATCGCCTCGGTGGCCGTCCGAACCACGTCATCCCGGTGGGCCGAGAGGAGGCTGGCACGCTTCTGGTCGTCCGCGTCCAGCCAGGCGCGCAGGGTGGAGACCAGCAGCACGTCCAGCAGCCGGTCCAGCACGCTGTTCTGGCCCAGGTGCTCGCGGGAGGCCTCCTCGGTCAGCAGGCGCACCAGGTCCGGGGCCGGGCGGTGGACCAGGAACCACGGGGGCAGGGACTGGATCATGAGCCGGCCGAGCTCGGAGCCGCTGCGGTAGCTGCCGACCAACATCTCGTCCTGACCGTGTGGGTCGTTGCCCCAGGTGCGTACCCCGGCGCTCAGCTCGGCGGAGAGGTCCCGTCCGTCCGGTCCGGAACAGACCTGCCCACTGCCGATGGTGGCGCCGCGGGCCAGTCCCGGCTCGGAGCTGAGCACGTAGGAGGTCGGGGAGCGGACCACCAGGACGTCACCGGCCTCGATCCGGGTGGGGCGGCCGTCTGCCGTAGAGATCCAGGCCCCGCCCTTCAGTGCCGGGACGATGGACAGGGGGGCCTCGTCCTCCACGCTGAGCTTCCAGGGCCGGCCCTTGACCACGCGCAACAGAAACGCATCGCGCGCTCGGGGCTGGGCCAGGAAATCTGACAGGAGGTCCACGCCTCCAGTGTAGGAACGTGCGCCCCGGTCAGGGCCCGCTCGGAACCGTCTGCCGTCGGATCTGATCCGCCAGGACATGAAGGTGACTGCCCGCGCCATGTCGGATGTCGTCGGCACCGGATGGACTGGGAAGCATCGCCCACCCCGGGCCGATTGCCACACCATGATCACCCCGCAGGAGAAACCATGTTCGTCATCTCAGGAGCCACCGGACGCGTCGGATCGGCCGTCGCCGCAGGACTGCTCGAAGCCGGCCACCCCGTTCGCGTGATTGTCCGCCGGGTCACCGCGGCACAGGATTGGCAGGACCGAGGCGCCCAGGCCGCCGTCGTTGATCTGCGTGACAGCGACGGCCTGGCGGCGGCGCTGGAGGACGCCACCGCCTTCTTCGCCATGATGCCGTTCGATCTGGCCACGGACGACCTGCCGGCCTACGAGCAGGAGGTCGTCGCCTCCGTGGCGGCCGCCGTCCAGGCCTCCGGCGTGGCCCACACCGTCATGCTCTCCTCCGGCGGGGCCGACCTGCCCGAGGGCACCGGGCCGATCGTCGGCCTGCACCGTATGGAGCAGGCGCTGGGCCAGACCGGCACCACCCTCACCGCGCTGCGTCCCGGCCACTTCCAGGAGAAGGTCGGGGACGTCCTCGAACCCGCCCGCCACGAGGGCGTCTACCCCGTGTTCTCCTCCACCGCCGACGCCCCGCTGCCCATGAACGCCACGCGGGACATCGCCGTCGTGGCCGTCCAGGAGCTGCTGGCCGGTCCCCGCGGCAGCGAGGTCGTGGACATCGTGGGACCGTCCTACACCGAGCGCGAGGTGGCCGTGGCCCTGGGCCGCGCCCTGGGCCACGATCTGCAGGTCGTGACCATCCCGGAGCCGGGCTGGGCCGGCGCGCTGCAGGATGCCGGGTTCGCCCCGAACATCGCCGCGAGCCTGTCCGAGCTGTACCAGGCGGACGAGGAGGGCCGGCTCGGGCCCCGGGGCGACCGCAGCGTCCAGGTCTCCACCGACCTGGCGGCCACCCTCCAGGGCATGCTGGCGGGCGTGAACGCCTGATCCGCGCTGACGACCAGCCGTTGTCAGCCCGCCGTTAACCCGCCGTGGGTCGGTCGATGGCCAGCACCTCGCCCAGGGTGCCCCATTCGTTCCGGCCCAGGCGGGTCAACGGGTCCAGTTTCTGGGCGAGAGGCAGGGTGCGGCCGCGGGCATCCGTGGCGAGCGTGTCCGTGTCCACCGCCACGTGCACCACCCGCCCGAGCACCATGAAGTTCCCGCCGACCGGCAGGATGCTCTCCAGCACGCATTCCATCACGGCGGGCGAACCGGCCACCCGGGGCGGCACGACGGCGGTCGAGGGCTCGGCCTCGATGCCCGCGGCCTGGAACTCGCTCACCTCAGCGGCGTAGGGCGCCGAGGTCTGGTTGGCCGCCTCGAACTGTGGCCGGGAGACGAGCGAGACCGTGAACTCGCCGGTGGCCTCGACGTTGGTGAGCGTGTCCTTGCGTGAGGTCGAGGAGAACATCACGATCGGCGGCTCCTCGGAGACCATCGTGAAGAAGGAGTGCGGGGCCAGGTTCGCGGTTCCGTGCACGTCCACCGTTCCCACCCAGGCGATGGGCCGCGGGATGAGGATCGACTTCACCAGCAGGGCCGTCTCTCGGTTGCCGAGGTGTGCCGGATCGAACTCGGTGCGCTGGGTGCTCATGGGGACAGTCTGGCAGGAGCGGCGGGATGGATGCCGTGTCCGACGACGGCCGGGCACCTCCCGCGGTCGTGTCCGGCGCCGCGATGGGGTCCTCCACAGCGGACTGATTGCTCTGGGCTTATCCCCACTAGCCCCTGACAACCACGTGGAGCCCGACGGGACTGCCTAGCGTCGAGGGCAGCAGGAGAGAAGGGGCTGTGACCGGCAGAAACCGGGGCAGTGCAGGGCGGAAGGACGGGCATGACAGAACCCCACGGTGGAACGCCGGTGGTCCATGGGCTGGTGGGAGGGACCCTGCCACTTCCGGTCATCGATCCGGACGTGTTGTGTCCGGCGGTCGGGACGGCCCTGGACCTCCTCTTCGGTGACGAGCAGCAGCTCCGTCTCCTGGAGGCGGCGGTGGCCCAGCTGTACCAGGTGGTCGAGGAGTTGCGGCTGGTCGGGACGGGCACCCGCGGGGTGGCCGAGTCGGTCCACAGCCTCTCGGCCCTGGACTGGCGCTCGCCGGCCGGGACGGCGTTCCTGGACCGGAGCGACCGTCTGCGCGGACGGGCGGCGGACCTGGCCGAGCTGGCGGAGGAATCCGCGGGGCTGGCCCGCGTTGCGATCGACGAGCTGCACGTGAGGATCGGCCAGTTGCGGTCGAGCATCAACGCCGTCAAGGCCACGGTGGGCAGCGCCGCGACCCTGGGGATGTGCTGAGGTGGCCGGACCGGTGGCCGCGGCTGCGCCCGGCTCCCTGACCGCAATCGTGCCCGCGGGCGTCGGTCGCCCCGGACTGCTGGACGGCTTTCCGGGCCGGACGGAGGACGGACGTGGCGAGGCGCTGGCATCGTTCTCCATCCGCGGTGGGCCGACCAGCATCCACGCCAACCTGGACGACCTGGAACGGGGCAGTTTCCTGTTGGCCGCTGCCACGGACGAGGCGGCGGCCCTGTCGGTACGGGCCGCGGGGACGGGGTCTCTCCTGGCCTTGGCGGCGGCCCAGACCGGAACGGGTCGGGTGCTGGCGGCACGCACAGCAACACTGTCTGCCGGGTTGCTGTCCATCAGTGCCGAGGCCGATGTGCTGTACCTCGGTGTGCGGTCCTCGGCCGAGGCCTATCGGAATGCGGAGGCCGCCGCCCAGCGCGCCGTCGTCGAGCTGGCCGGCGGTGCCGCCTTCGTCTCCGCGGCGGTGCTGGCCCTCTCCAACCAGCCGATCCCGCAGCCGATCACGGAACTGGCCATTCAGGCGGCTCCCGAGGTCATCGCGGGACTGCTCGGAACCCTGTCCCTGGGGTTCGGTGTGGGATTCCGGGTGGCCTCGGATGTCGCCGGTCATGCGGCCCGGGATGAGGGAGCCACAGGCGCACTGTCCGGGGCAGAACAGCTGTACCCCCTGGCCACGGCGCTGGGAAAGGCCACCGGTCTGGTGCAGATCGGGCCGGTGCGCGTCAAGGACAAGCTGCCACCGGCCGAGCAGTGGGAGGAGACCTGGACGCCGGAGGGCGAAGGGAGCATCTCCAACGTGATGTCCCATCTGAATCTGGCCCGCCAGGCCGCCCCTGGATCCATCCAGATCACGAAGTTCACCCCGGAGGGCCCGGGCGCCCCCGAGACGGTATGGCTCGTCTCGCTCCCGGGAACCCAGACCGGGGACTTCCACGACGCGAACGCCTGGTCCACCAATCCGTGGGACATGGGCGGGAACGCCGAGGCGTTGGCCCTGGACTCCCAGCACGTCTCCGCCGCCGTGGACGAGGCCCTCCGGGCAGCGGGGGCGGGAGAGGACGATGCGCTCGTGTTGACCGGATACAGCCAGGGCGGCCTCCATGCCGCCCGGATCGCCTCGGACGCCCGGATCGCCGGGAACTATGACGTGCAGGGCCTGTTCACGATTGGCTCACCGACCGGCGAGATCAGCGTCCCGGACAGCGTGGAGGCGGCACACCTGGAGCATGACCGGGATCTTCCCGCGGCCGCGGACGGACGGGCCAATCCGCAGGCCGCGAACCGCGCCACCATCACCGTGAGCGGCTACGACGAGTCCCTGTATCCCGAGGGGAAGGACCTGATGTCCGGCCATGCCTTCGAGAACTACGCATTCCACGCGGCCTTGCTGGACCGAAACCCGGACGTGGCGCGGCAGGCACCGGCACTCGAGCACATCGCCGCACTGACGGCAGGCGGCGGGGTGACGCGGAGCGTGCAGCTGGAGCGGATCCGCCCCGGCAACCCCCGCAGTCCGTTGGGTGCAGGGGCGAGTAGTTCCTCCGTGTCCGGTTCAGGCGGTGACGGGGGCTCGAACCGGCCGGGCCGGAGGTCGCTGCCCCCGGCGCCTCTTCAGCTCATCCTCCCGTGAACGCTGGGGCGGCCGGGCACCGGCCCCGCGCGCCTCATGTCAGTCCCGCGAGGAGGTGCGGTTGAGCCCGAAGACCCCGTTGGCGATCATGGAGACCACCGAGACGATGATGGCCGCGAAGACCGCCGTCCACCAGAAGGCGTCCACCGTGACCTGCATCGGCAGGTAGGAGGTCAGCCACACCGTCAGCATGAGCATGCCGGCGTTGATGATCACTGTGAACAGGCCCAGCGTCAGGCAGGTCAGCGGGAGGGCGAGCAGGGAGATGATCGGCTTGACCACCGCGTTCACGGCACCGAACACCAGCCCGATGACGAGGTAGGCGATCACCGTGTTCAGGGTGGTGTCGCCCGTGTCGCCGACGGTGTCGGAGGGGATGACCTCCATGCCGGGCAGGATCAGGGTGGCCACCCAGAGGGCCAGGCCGTTGACGATGACGCGGAGCAGGAACTTCACCATGGGGCCATCGTCCCACGCCCGCCTGTGGACACGGCCCGTGGACACGGCCGTCATACTCGGCCCGGGACTAGGCTGGTGAGCCATGAACGAACCGCAGCCCATCCGCCCGCGCCCGGTCCTCAGCCAGCTCCCGGCCTATGCGGCGGGCAAGGCCGCTGCCCCGGTGGAGGGGCTCACGCCCTACAAGCTGTCCTCCAACGAGAACCCGTACGGCCCGGTGCCCGCCGTCCGTGCGGTCATGGAACGGTTCACGGACATCTGCCGCTACCCGGACCCGCTGTCCACCGCCCTGCGCGAGCGCCTGGGGGAGCACCTCCAGATCTCCCCGCAGGACATCGTCACCGGGGCCGGCTCCCTCGGCGCGCTGACGCAGATCATCACCACCTATGCCGGCACCCACCCGGACGGCACCCAGGACGAGATCATCTACGCGTGGCGTTCCTTCGAGGCCTACCCGATCGTCGTGCGGTCGGCCGGGGCCAGGGACATCCAGGTCCCGCTGACCGCCGATTTCCGCCACGACCTGGACGCCATGGCCGCGGCCATCACCGAGCGCACCCGCGTCATCATCGTCTGCACCCCGAACAACCCCACGGGACCCGCGCTCACCGGTGCCGAGGTCGAGGCGTTCCTGGCGAAGGTCCCGCAGGACGTGTTGGTGGTCCTCGACGAGGCCTATACCGAGTTCATCACCCAGCCGGACGCCGTCGACGCCCTGGAGGTCTACCGCCGGCACCCGAACGTGGCGGTGCTGCGGACCTTCTCCAAGGCCCACGGGCTGGCGAACCTGCGGGTCGGGTACTCCGTCTCCCACCCGCACGTCACCCAGTACCTGCGTGTGCTGGCCACACCCTTCGCCGTGTCCTCGGTGGCCGAGCAGGCCGCCATCGCCTCCCTCGACCACATCGAGGAGGTCGACGAGCGCGTGGCGAAGGTCGTCTCGGAGCGTGAGCGCGTGCTGACCGGCCTGGCCGAGCTCGGCTGGGACGTCCCCGACTCCCAGGGCAACCTCGTCTGGCTGCCCCTGGGTGACCGCACGCCCGAGTTCCTCGAGGCGGCCGGCCGTCAGGCGCTGGCCGTGCGCGGCTTCGGCACCGAGGGTGTCCGGGTCACCATCGGCGAGGAGGAGGCCAACACGCGCTTCCTCCAGCTCTGCGCGGACTTCCCCGAAGGTCCGACGCCGGCCGGCTAGCCTCCCAGCCCCACCCTCGGGGTGCGTGCCGCGGGAGCCGCGGAGCAAGCGGAAGGTGCTGGCCCGGCGTCGTTCAACGCGCGAGTAGGGCCCGGCGCGACTAGGCTTGACCCCGGACCGGCGCCGGACGTGCCGGGGGAGAAGGAGTTCCACGTGAACGAACCGCAGCCGCCGACCACGGCGACCGAGTTGCCTGACGGTGCCGTCCGCCTGCTGGACGCCGACGGCACCCTGCACCAGGACCCCAGGTTCACGCCCTACCTCGCCGGCCTCGACGAGTCGGCCCTGCAGCGGATGTACCGGCTCATGGCCACCGAGCGCCGGGTGGACTCCGAGGGCACCTCCCTCCAGCGGCAGGGCCAACTCTCCCTGTGGGTCCCCGCCATCGGCCAGGAGGGTGCCCAGGCCGGCGCCCTGACCGCGCTGCACGATTCCGACTGGATCTTCCCGACCTACCGCGAGCACCTCTTCGCCCTGGGCCGCGGCGTCACCCCGGGCCAACTGTTCGAGCTGTTCCGCGGGGCCGCGCATGCCGGCTGGACCGCCGAGGACCACCGCCTCCAGCCCTACACACTCGTGCTCGCCGCCCAGACCCTGCACGCCACCGGCTACGCGTGGGGCATCCAGCGGGACCAGGCCGGCTGGGACGCCGACCGCCTGCAGCGCGAGGGCCAGATCGCGCTGGCGTGCTTCGGGGACGGGGCCTCCTCCGAGGGCGACGTCCACGAGTCCATGGTCTTCGCCGCCAGCTTCAACCTGCCCGTGGTGTTCTTCTGCCAGAACAACCAGTGGGCCATCTCGGTGCCCGCCTCCACCCAGACCCGCGTCCCGCTCGCCCAGCGCGCCGCGGGCTACGGCTTCGAGGGCGTCACCGTGGACGGCAACGACCCGTTGGCCATGTATGCCGTGACCGCGTGGGCCGCGGAACAGGCCCGCACCGGAGCCGGTCCCGTCCTGGTGGAGGCCCACACCTTCCGGGTCGGAGCGCACACCACCGCCGATGACCCCACGAAGTACCGGACGCGGGAGGAGGAGGCGGCCTGGGCCGGCGTCGACCCGATGGCCCGCCTGGAGAAGTACCTGCGCGCCACCGGCGCGGCGGGCACCGACCCGGACGGGTTCTTCGCCGACGTGGCCGCCGAGGGGGAGCGGCTGGCCGCCCAGAGCCGCGAGGCCGTCCTGGCCATGACCGGGGACGCCATCGCGCCGCTGGACGCCGTGTTCGACACGGTGTATGCGGAACCGCATCCCCTCGTGGCCGAGGAGAAGGCCTGGCACCGTGAGTGGCAGGCCGGCTTCGCGGATGCAGCAGATGCAATAGACGCACCAGATGCGGCAGATGAAGGAAGTCGGGCATGAGCGCGGAGAGCACCACCCTGCCGGGCGGACGGCCCGCAGCGCCGTCAGCCGAACGGCCCGGCCAGCCTGCCGGCGGTGCGGCAGCCGTCGAGACCCTGACCATCGCCAAGGCCATCAACCGGGCCCTGGCGGATGAACTCGCCGCCGACCCGAAGACCCTGCTCATGGGCGAGGACATCGGCTCCCTGGGCGGCGTCTACCGCGTGACCGAGGGGCTGAAGGCCACCTACGGTGCGGACCGGGTGGTCGATTCACCGCTGGCCGAATCCGGCATCATCGGCACGTCCATCGGCCTGGCCCTGCGCGGCTACCGGCCCGTCACCGAGATCCAGTTCGACGGCTTCGTGTTCCCGGGCTTCAACCAGATCACCACCCAGCTGGCCAAACTACGTGCCCGCACCCGCGGCACCGCCACCGTGCCGGTGACCATCCGCATCCCCTACGGCGGCGGCATCGGCTCGATCGAGCACCACTCGGAATCGCCCGAGGCGCTGTTCGCCCACACCCCCGGCCTGCGGATCATCACCCCGTCCAACGCGCAGGATGCCTACTGGATGACGCGCCAGGGTATCCAGTCGCAGGACCCCGTCATCATCTTCGAGCCCAAGCGCCGCTACTGGCTCAAGGGCCAGGTGGATCTGGCAGCGGACGGCCACGGTGGGCTCGGTGCCTTCCAGGCCCAGGTGGTCCGCACCGGCACCGATGCGACGATCGCCGCCTATGGACCCCTGGTCCCGGTGGCACTGGCCGCCGCGAACGCCGCCGCCGAGGACGGGCGCTCGATCGAGGTCGTGGACCTCCGCTCGCTGTCCCCGATCGACTTCGACACCCTGCAGGCCTCCCTCGAGAAGACGGGCCGCATGGTGATCGCCCACGAGGCGCCCACCTTCGGTGGACTCGGCGGGGAGATCGCCGCCCGCCTGACCGAGCGGTCCTTCCTGCACCTCGAGGCCCCGATCATTCGCGTCGGCGGTTTCCACCTGCCCTACCCGCCGTCCCGGGTGGAGGAGCAGTACCTGCCGGACCTGGACCGCATCCTCGACGCCGTCGACCGCACCTTCGCGTACTGAACGCCTACTGATTGCCGGGAGGCACCCATGGAGATCTTCACCCTGCCGGACGTCGGCGAAGGCCTGACCGAAGCCGAGATCACGGAATGGCGCGTGGCCGTGGGAGACACCGTCGCCGTCAATGACGTCCTCTGCGAGATCGAGACCGCCAAGTCCCTGGTCGAGCTGCCCAGTCCCTACGCCGGCACCGTCGCCGAGCTCATGGCCCCGGCCGGCGAGACCATCGAGGTCGGCACCCCGATCATCGGCATCACCACGGCGGCCTCCCCGGACGGTTCTCCGGAGGGCTCGGCCCCCGCGGTCGCGGAGACCGGGTACACGATGCCGGCCGAAGCAGGAGCAGCATCCGGTGACACTGCCGAGGACGGCGTCGGCGAAGAGGCCCCCGTACCGACCGACGGTGGCGATCCCGCCGGGCCGTCCGCTCGCGGTGCTGCTGCCGCGGGTGATACGGCCGGCGGAGCCGGTGCCGCGCTGACCGGCTCCGGGCCGAAGGCGGATGCGGCCACGCGCCGCCCGCGGAAGCCGTCCGGCCAGGCCGCGGTGGCGCCGTCCTGGAGCCCGAGGCTGCGCGAGGAGCCCGTCCGAGACGCAACAGGACTCACCGCCCCGACCATCCCAGCGAATCCAGCCGTGCCTGCAGCGCCTCCAGTGGCCAGTGAGGAGGCCGACGCCCAGCGCTCAACTCCGGCAGCTCCGGTACCCCCAGAAGTCCCGAGCACCCCGGCGACGCGCGGGCTGAAGCTGCCGGCCGCCGTCGGGAACCTGGTGGCAGCCGGACGCGAACGCCAGACGGACGTGGCAGGACTGTTCGAGCGCGTGCTGGCCAAGCCGCCGGTGCGGCGCATCGCGAAGGAACTGGGCGTGGACCTGACCAAGGTGCGGGCCACGGGACAGTTCGGCGAGGTCACGCGGACGGACGTGGAGGACTACCTTGCCGAGCGGGAGACGAACATCGACACCTCCGGCTCGTTCTGGATGCCGGACACCGGTGACAACGCGCGGCGCACCGAGCGGATCCGGGTCAAGGGCGTGCGCAAGGCGACGGCCGCGGCCGTCTCCGAGTCCTACCGGGACGCCCCGCACGTCTCGATCTTCGTGGACGTGGACGCCTCGCGGACCATGGAGTTCGTCAAGCGCCTCAAGGCCTCCCGTGAGTTCGAGGGCGTCAAGGTCACCCCGCTGCTGATCCTCGCGAAGGCCGTGATCTGGGCCGCGGCGCGCAACCCGCACGTCAATGCCTCCTGGACGGACGAGGAGATCCTCGTCAAGCACTACATGAACCTCGGCATCGCCGCCGCGACCCCGCGCGGGTTGCTGGTGCCGAACGTCAAGAACGCCAACGAGCTGTCCCTCCGCGAACTGGCCGAGGCCCTCGGGACCCTGGCCAGGCGGGCCCGGGACGGCAAGACGCAGCCGGCGGAGATGGCGGACGGGACGATCTCGATCACGAACATCGGCGCCTTGGGCATCGACACGGGCACGCCGATCATCAACCGCGGCGAGGTGGCCATTGTGGCCTTCGGGACCGTTCGGCAGAAGCCCTGGGTGGTCTCCGGAGAGGTCATCCCGCGGTGGATCACCACCCTGGGTGGTTCCTTCGACCACCGGGTGGTGGACGGGGACCTCTCGGCCCGCTTCATGGCGGACGTCGCCGCCATCATGGAGGAGCCGGCCCTCCTGCTGGAGTAGCCCCCGGACCACCAGCACTTTCAGTCGAGTTTGGGTGGGTGTTTAAGCCCGATACCCACCCCAACTCGACTGAAAGCGGGAGGCAGGGCGTGCCTCAGAGTTCGGCGAACATGTCCGGCACGGACAGCTCCCCGGTGACCGTCCCGTAGGTGCGGGCGGTCTCGGCCAGCTCCTCCTGGGCCTTCAGGTTGAACTCGGGCCGGAACCGGGGCAGTTTCATCTTCTCCAGCACCTCCGGTGGGGTCTGGGTGTAGGTGCCGGTGATCCGGCGGACCTCGTCCGGGTTCTGCTGGGCGTACTCCAAGCCGCGGACCAGGGCCTCCCGGAAGGACCGCACCAGGTCCGGATCGTTCTCCAGGGTGTCCTCGCTGGCGAAGTACCCTCCGGTGTCGAGCTCGGGGTTGGCCTCCGCATACGGCCAGGAGACGGCCACCATGCCGGCTTCCAGGGCCGGGGTGACAAAGGGTTCCACCACGACTCCGGCGTCGAGCTGCCCGTTCTCCAATGCCGCCTGGACGTCCGGGAAGGCCATCTCCATGAACTCCAGGGACCCGCCGTCTCCGCCGGCCTTGTCCATCACCTGGCGGCACGCCGTGTCCCCGATGTTCGCCAACTGGTTCGAGGACAGCGTCTTGCCCGCCAGATCGCGGATGCTCTCGAATCCGGAGTCCGGGGCCGCGATGAGTGCCACGTTGTCCTCACCGGGTTCGCCCGTGGTGGTGCTGCCGGAGCAGAAGAACTTCAAGCCGATGCCCTGCGAACGGGCCACCATCATGGACACCACGTTGCCGAAGGCGAAGTCGAACTGACCCGAGGAGACCCCCGGGAAGGAGATGGCGCCACCAGAGGTCGACTCGATCGTGACGTCCAGGCCGGCTTCCTCGAAGAAGCCCTGCTCCTTCGCCAGGTGCAGGGGCGCGACGTCGACGATCGGGATCGCCCCGACCGTCACCGCGCGCAGGTCTCCAGAACCGCCGGCCGACCCGCCGGCTGATTCGGCGTCCCCACCGGTGTCACCGCCGCCGGAGGGATCACCCTGCCCGCACGCGGCGGCAGTGCCGACCACGACGGCGGCGGTGCCCACGGCCAGGAGCCGACGGCGAGTCAGGAGGGAGGACGGGGGAATTCGGGTACTCATGGGTTCTCGTTTCTCGTTCCTCGTTCCTCGGGATTCTCTACTCGCCGGCCGCGAAGCTGTGCGCCAGCACCCAGGAGGGGAAGTCGGCGATCTTCGCGTCGATGAGGATCGGCCGGTCCCGCGGCCCGTCGAGCCACTTCTGCACGACACCCAGGTCGGATTCCTGCCGCACGGTCACCGAAGCGCAGCCGAAGCCGGCGGCGATGGCCGCGATGTCGGTCGGAGGGAACTGCACCGTGTCCAGGCGGTCGGTCTCATGGACGAAGTGGTGCACCTCGGCCCCGTAGGCGGCGTCGTTGTAGACCACCACCATCAGCGGCATCTTCAGCCGCACGGCGGTCTCCAGCTCCACGAGGGACATCAGCAGCCCACCGTCACCCACCCCGGCAATGGCGATCCGGTCCGGGGAGGCCAGCTGGGATCCCATGGCGCTGGACAGGGCCAGGCCGATCGACTGGAAGGCCAGGGGCACGCAGTACCCCGTGTTGTCCGGCACCCGGAAGTGCATGGCCGGATAGGCGTTGAAGTTGCCGCCGTCCGGGACCACCACGCGTTCCATCGGGACCATCTCATCCAGCCGGTTGGTCAGCAGGCGCGGATCGATCCGCCCGCTGTCCGGCTCACCCGCGACCAAGGGCTCGGAGACGTCCTCGAAGGGCTGGTCTCGCCAATTCAACGAGGACTCGACCCGGGTGCGGGTCTCCTCGGTCCGGTAGCCCGTCTGCGCGCCACCGGTGGAAGCCAGCCGTTCACCCAGGGCGACGGCGGCAGCGGAGGCGGTGAGGCCGGCGTCGCCCAACACCTCCAGGTCCACCGGGTAGTGGAGGCCGAACGCGGCCGGGGTGTCATCCACCTGGATGACGGTCTTGCCACGCAGGTGGGTGCCGTCCCGGGTGGTCCACCGGTTCAGGGCCGCGCCGAACACCAGCATCACGTCGGCCTGGCGCACCAGCTCGGCGGCCCCGTCCGTGGAGAAGCCGCCCATCACGTCCAGGTGCCACGGATCCTCGTGGAACAGCCCGCGCCCCACCGCCGAGGTGGTCAGCAGCGCACCGGCACGCTCGGCCAGGTCCCGGATGGGTCCGACGCCGGCCGCGGCACCCCGTCCGCCCACGATCACCGGGCGCTCGGCGCCGGCCAGCAGCTCGGCGATCCGCTCGACCGCCTCCGGCGAGGCACCGGCCCGCGTGGGCGGTACGGGCGGGGTCACCGATTCCACCCGGGCTCGCTGGCCCTCAGGGATGATGCCCTCCTGGACGTCCAGGGGCATGGACAGCACCACGGTGCGCCGGTCGTTGACGGCCCGGGTCACGGCACGGATGGTGTCCGCCACGGCCGAGGCGGGGGAGTGCAGCCGCTCGGCCACCGCGCCCATGCCCTCGACCACCTTGTCCTGGTCGATGTAGAAGTTCGAACCGTACTGACCACCCGGGGTGTCCCCGGAGATCACGAGCACGGGGGTGCGGGACTTGGCGGCCTCACCGATGCCGGTGAGGGCGTTGGACAGTCCGCAGCCCTGGTGGACGGTGACCACGGAGAGCCGGCCGGTGGAGCGGGAGTAGGCGTCGGCCATGCAGGCGGCGCCCATCTCATGGCGCGCCGCCGTGAACGGCACGCCGTCCGGACACTGCTCGCTGGGGGCGAGGAGCGCGTTGGTGGCCCGGAAGTTGCCGGATCCGACCACGCCGAAGACGTGGGCGGCGCCCATGCGGGCGATGACGCGGCCGACGGCCTCACTGACCTTCATGGCTGTCTGGGGTCCTTTCGCGGCGGTCTCGGGCTGCAGCACCGTGGTGCTCATTCGGTTCCTTCCGGCAGCAGGGCGTCCAGGTCCGGAGCCTCATCGATGACGCCGTACTTCACGGCGGCCTCGCCCAGGGCGGTCATGGCCTCGCGGGAGAAGTCGGCCTTGAAACGCGGCAGGGTGATGCGCTCGAGGATCTCCGGGTCCGTCTCGGTGTACTCGCCGATCACCTCGCGGACCACGTCCGGGTTCTCCTGGCTGTACTCCATGGACTTGCGCATGGCGCGGGTGAACGCCTCGACGTCCTCCGGCCGCTGCTCGATGACCTCCTCCGTGGTGAAGTAGCCACCGATGTCCAGGTCCGGATGGGCCTCGGCGTAGGGCCAGGACACCGCCTTCAGGCCGGCGTCGAGGGACTGGGTCAGGTAGGGCTCCAGGACGAGGGCCGCCTCCACCTGGCCGTTCTGCACGGCGGCCGCGGCATCGCCGAAGGCCAGCTCGATGAAGTCCATATCCGCGCCATCACCGCCCGCGTTGTCCACGGCGAGGCGGATGGAGGTGTCGCCGATGTTCATCAGGTTGTTCGAGGAGGCGGTCTGGCCCTGCAGGTCTGCAGTCGTCTCCAGCTCGGAGTCCTCCGGTGCGATGACGGCCGCGAAGTCCTTGCCCTCCTCGCCCGTGGTGGTGGTGCCGTTGGCGACGTACTGCAGTGGCAGACCCTGATCCCGGGCCACCATGAGGGAGACGGTGTTGCCGAAGGCGAAGTCATAGTCACCGGCCACCACACCGGGCACGGCGATGGCACCACCGGAGGTGTTCACCACCTCGACGTCCAGGCCCTCCTCTTCGAAGAAGCCCTCCTTCACGCCCACATGGATCGGGGCGACGTCACCGATGGGGATGGCCCCGACCCGGATGGGCGTCAGGTCCTCCGAGCCGCTGCCGGCCTCCGTGCCGGCCGACGTCGCCTCCTCCCCGCCGGACCCGCCGGACGGGGAGCCGGAACCGCAGGCGGCCAGCCCCAGGGTGAGGGTGAGGATCCCGACGCCGGCCGTGAGCGACCGGAGGCGGCCGCGGTGCGAGAGGGGTCGACTGGGGCGCCGGGTGAGCGGCGGGGTCTGTGACGGTGTCAGCGCTGGAGGGGTCATAGAGGCACCGTATGACGCAAATCACACGCGGTCCAATGATCGTTCTGCGTGTCAGGCATAGACGGCTTCTATAGGTTCTGGACCTCGGGTCCGGCTCCGCTCGTGGTGCCGAGGTCCCGCAGCTGGTCGACGGCCCAGGGGACGAACCAGGCCGTGGCCGAGGTCGGAGGCCGGGGCGCCGCGTAGGCGTGCACGGTGACGTCGGTGTCCTCGTAGGGCAGCGGCCATTGCTCGATGTCCCAGGCGTGGAACCATTCCGCGAGGAGGATCTCCGGCACGAAGGCGATCAGATCCGTGCCGGCCACCAGGGCCGGGATGGCGGAGAAACTGGAGACGGCCACGGACCCGCCAGCGGGTGGCGGCATGCGGTCCTCGATGAGCGTGTGGCCGGTGGATCCGCGGATGACCACCCGGGCGGCGCGGGAGATGTCCTCGGCCGTCGGCCGGCCCGGCCCCAGGCGGCCGCGGCGGGCGATGCAGACGTAGCGGTCGCGGCGCAGGGGCAGGGCGTGAACCTCCCCGCGGGGGCGGGCGGAGGCGATCGCCAGGTCGAGGTCCCCGGCCGCCAACAGGTCTGCGGCAGTGCTGGTGTCCAGCTGGACCACGTCCAGGCTGCAGCCGGGTGCGGTGGCGGCGAGGGCGGGGACCAGGCGGGGCAGGAAGACCAGCTGGCCGAGGTCGGTGACGGCGATCCGGAAGGTGGCGGCGGCGTGAGTGGGTTCGAAATCCGCGAGGCTTGCCACTGCGGCGTCAGCCGCGGCGGGCATGGTGGCCACCTCCGCGTAGAGCTGGCGGGCCGCCCGGGTCGGCACCACCCCACGGCCGGAGCGGGCGAACAGCTCATCGCCCGTGGCGCGGCGCAGGCGGTTGACGGAATGCGTGACAGACGGCTGGGTGAGGTTCAGGCGCGCTGCGGCGGCCGTCAGGGTGCCCTCCTCCATGACCGCGACGAAGACCCTGATGAGGTTCAGATCGAGCATGCGTACCTCCTGGGTGCCAGCAGTCCGCCGGGTGTGCCAGCTTCTTTCTGTCGGACGGAAATTCACTTGAAAGTCAATATTGTTGAAGTGTTGAACTAAGTCACACTCGTGTCTAGTCTGGTCACAGCCTGTGGGACGGGTCACAATATTGTTGACGAAAATGTCAGCATAGCCGTCCCCAACGACCACCCCCTGTCGCGAGCGGAGCACCTCGATCGATGACTGAACCAACACCGTCCACCGGCGCGCCGGGCCATCATGGCCCGGGCGGGTCCGGAGACACCCACCGTGAATCGGAGGTCGAGCGGTTGCACCGTCTTGAGTCCTCCAGTGGTTCCGACCGCCGCCGCGGAGATATCCGGCGGCACACCGATGCGGCCACCGTGGCCGGCCTCGACATCCCCACGCGGCCGGATCCGGCCGCGCCGCGCACCTCGGTGGCGCAGTCCGGGGTGACCGGACGGCCGACGTCGTCCGGTCCGTCCCGGGCCACGCGCAAGCCGCGGCGGAACTGGGGGACCAGGTCCCTGGGGCTGGTGGGGCTGCTGGGCTTTTTGGTGATCTGGGAGGTGCTGCCGCGCACCGGGATCGTGAACCCGACCTTCCTGCCCCCGGCCTCGGAGGCCATCGCGGACCTGTTCCGCAACGTCGGTCTGACCGCGTTCTGGCAGGCCGTCGGGGACACGATGTGGCAGTGGCTGCTGGGCATGCTGATCGCGTGCATCGCGGCGACCGTGCTGGGCTTTCTGATCGGCTCGTCCACGTTCCTGCGCCGGTTCACGAACTCGACCATCGAGTTCATGCGCCCCGTGCCGTCGGTGGCGTTGATCCCGCTGGCGGTGCTGCTGTTCGGCGTGGAGATCGAGTCGGCCCTGCTGCTGATCG
>NZ_JBHLWH010000002.1:0-35734 GCF_042433045.1 Citricoccus parietis
ATACGACCGACATCCATCCTGACCGGCCAGTCCCAGACCAGCCAGATCCAGACTCACAGATGGCTTCGGTGAAGTAGTCGAAGGTGCCCGAGTCGGTGCCGGCACCATAAAGATCCAGCGGCTCATCCGGGAATGACGGGTCCACGTCGGACCAGGACATGACCTCGCCCTCGGACTCCGGGCCCCAGATGGTCTGCAGCTGCTCGACAGTCAGGCACTGAGCCCAGTCGTTGGCCGGGTTAGCAACCACGGACAGACCATCATTGGCCATGATGACCTCGGTGTACTCGATCCCGTTGGACTCGCACTGTGCCATCTCCTCCTCGTCAATGGGACGGGAAGCGTTCGAGATGTCAGTCTCGCCGGCGCAGAACTTCTGGAAACCACCACCGGTGCCCGAGGTGGCCACCGACACGTTCACCGCATCGTTGCTCGTGCGGTACTGCTCGGCAGCGGCCTCGGACAGCGGGGCAACGGTGGAGGAACCGTCCACCGCCACGTCACCTGAGGTACCACCCTCGGCAGCGGCGGACCCGCCCGCGGCCGGAGAAGTGTCGTCAGCGGAACCGGCATTGCCGCAACCGGTCAGCAACAAAGCGGAGATTCCTAGGACAGCCAGGCCGGTACGGCCCCTGAGAGCATTCTTCACGGAGGAAAGCCTTTCTAGATGCGGGGATGAGACGCAAACGACGCGCCGCATTCATAGAAGGCTGTCTATATGAACGAAAGGTGAACGGGAGTCGCCCATTGAATAGATCATAGATGTTTGTCTATGTATACCCTAGGGCCAGCACGACCCAACTAGTCATCAAGACAGGCATGCCGAGTTCGGTCGACGCAACTCACCGTCCCCTACGCCAAGGTCGAGGACTCAATCCGGCGGCTGCGAGAGCTCGTCGCGGTCGAACGACGCTGCTGCGCGTTCGTGGACTGGGACATCAAGGACGGCCATGACGATCTGCGCCTCATCGCGCGCGGCACGCCAGACACGCAATAACCCTCCCCTCTTGCCTAACACGCCGCCGTAGCGAATGCATCAATGATGCATCTAATGCAATACTTGCCGTGTGGACCCCAATACCGGTGGCGCGACCGCCCTTCGACTGCTCGGCAACGTGCGTGCGCTGGACGAAAAGCAGTTCGTCTACGAGGCGATGCTCACCGGCTGGAGCGATCAGCAGTCCAGCCGCGGACTGGCCACACCAACGATCCGCAACAGGATTCTGGCCATCAGGCGGTTCGAGAGCTTCACGGAGAGGTACCCGTGGGAATGGGCCCCGGTCGACGTCGAGGACTACACGACTCGTGCAAAGTCAAAGGCGCGCCCCGCGGCGAAATCGACTATCCGTGCGTTCCAGACGATCATCCGTCTCTTTTGCGACTACCTCTGCGACGGACGCTACGAGTGGGCTCGCGAGTGTGAGCGACGCTTCGCGTCGGCTCCCCAACAGATCTGCCACGTGTGGAACACCACCGCGCACCTGGTGGACTATGAGGGACGCGCGCAGAGACGGGCACTCACCTACGACGAGCTCGAGCAGTTCTTCACCGCAGCGGACGCCCGAGTCGAGTCCATCCTCGCCCAGGGCCGCAAGGGCGCTCTGGCGGCCCTGCGCGATGCGCAGATCTTCAAGACGATCTACGCCTATGGGCTGCGTCGGGCGGAGGCGGTCGGCCTCGACGTGGCAGACCTGCGACCCAACGGAGCCGCACCCAGATTCGGGCGCTTCGGCGCCGTCGAGGCCAGGTGGGGCAAGGGCACGCGGGGATCCGGGCCGCGCCGGCGCTCAGTCCTCACCGTTCCCGAGCTCGGTTGGGTGACCGAGGGGCTGGCGCAGTGGGTAGACCAGGCCCGCCCCCGCTGCACCGACGAGCCAACCGGGAAGCTCTGGCCCACGGAGCGGGGAAGCCGTGTCAGTCTCCGATACATCGACCTGCGGTTCGCGACGATCCGCGACCAGCTGGGGCTGCCCTCGGAGCTCAGCGTGCACGCACTGCGCCACACTTACGTCACCAATCTCATCGAGTGGGGCTACTCCGAGAAGTTCGTCCAGGACCAGGTCGGCCACGCGTACGCGTCGACCACCGCGATCTACACCTCGGTCGGCGACGACTACAAGACACGCATGGTCACTCGAGCACTGTCCCGAATCTACGGAGGAAACGATGCCCACAACCGCTGACGACAACCCCATCACCTGGCAGCTCCGACAAGTCATGGCCGCCGCCGGGATGTTCCAAACCACCGACCTCATCGAACCGCTCCGAGAACAGGGCGTGCAGCTGTCCCGTGAGCAGATCTATCGCCTCGTATCCAAGACCCCGGAGCGCCTGAACGTCGAGGTCCTCGCCGCCTTGTGCCGAATCCTCGACTGCACACCCAACGACCTCATCGAGGTGGCCCCGGCCGCATCCTGCGGAAACCGCCGAGCAGCAGGCGAGCCGCGGAGCGCCGGTCCCGCCATCGGCGCACTGCGACCGATCCCCGCGAAACTGCACCGCCTGACCGACTGACCCGACCGCAACAAAGATGAGCACCACGTGGAAGCCCCAGTGCGACTCATGCCGCCGGCATGTCGAGGCCCGGTACGAAATCCTCGAACAACGAATCTGCAATGCCTGCTACACCAGGCTCCGCTGGAACGCCTCGGCGTGCCCGGCCTGCGCACAGACCAAGGTCCTGGCGTTCCGGTCACCAGATGGCCTCGTCGTGTGCGCTGCGTGCGCCGGCGTTCCCTCGAGGTTCGGATGCGCCACCTGCGGCAGCGAACAGCACCTCACCGGCTCGCACTGCGGGCGATGCCGCCTGGAGGACCGGTTAGGCGATGTCCTCTCCGACACCACAGGCCAGATCCACCCGGAACTCGCTCCCCTCCGCGAGCATCTCCTCACCGCCCGGGACCCCCGCTCGGCCACTCGATGGCTGCGCCACGAACCCATCGACCGCACTCTCCGCGACATGGCCCAGGGCAAGAAGCCAGTCAGCCACCACACCCTCAACGAGCTTCCGCAATCCACCCGCGTCCGATACTTCCGGCACATGCTGATCAGCTCGGGAACACTCCCCAACATCGACGTCCGATTGAACGACCTGGAGCTACGCACGAAGGCTCTCACAGGAAGCATTCCACCTGCCCATGCCGCCATCATTACCCGGTACTTCAACTGGGAAATCCTCCGAAGGCTGCGGCGACGAACAGGCGGCCAGCCCATCAGCGCGGGCGTCGTCAACACCCGCACCGCCGAGATCCGCAAGATCGTCGCGTTTCTCACCTGGCTCGACAACCACGGGCAACCCCTCGCTTCGCTCGAACAAGTCACCCTCGACCACTACCTGTCCCGGCACGACCGACACAAAACACTCGCGAGCTTCCTCAACTGGGCCGTGCGGAACCGGATCACGACCCGGCTCCGCGTGCCCCGAAAGCAGCCCTCCCCGCCTCCGGCCCCCATTCCCGAAGACGTGGTCTGGGACAAGGTCGACGGACTTCTGAACGACGAATCCACACCGTTGCCGAGCCGCATCATCGGCCTGCTCCTGCTGGTGTTCGCTCAACCGATCCGAGACTCCGTTCGCCTGCGACTCGAGGACATCCACCGCAACGGAGAGGTCTTCTCGCTCAAGTTCGGCAGCACACCGATCGAGCTTCCTGCGCCCATCACCGATCTCCTTCGAAGACATCTCGACGAGACGCGTGCCCGGCAGCCATACGTTGGAGAGCCGTCCGGATGGCTCTTTGATGGCACGATGCCCCACCAGCACACGAGCGAGGGCGGTGTCGCCCTTCACCTGGCCAGACAGGGTATTAATGCCCGAGAAATGAAGCGCGCCCGACTTGATCAGCTCGCTCAAGTACTCCCAGCGAGCATCGTAGCGGACGTCACGGGCGTCGCCGTAGAGACAGCACTACGACATGCCATCGACACCAGTGCCAACTGGGGCATCTACCCGGAGCTGCGAGCAAGCGAACACGGGCAATTAAACGCAAACGAATAATTCCGTTTCCCGACACCCTCGGCGACCTGGTAGCAGACGCCGGTGCGGTCGAGCCCGAGGAAGAGCTGGTACTCCGTCCGAAATGGAACGTTGCACCGACCAGCGAGGTTCCCATCGTCCTAGAACGGGCCGCCGAGGCACAGACACGCAGGGAGATCCACGTGGCCCGGTGGGGCCTGGTCCCACCGTGGGCCAAGGACATCGCCGTCGGCTCGAGAGCCTTCAACGCCCGCTCGGAAACCGTCTCCACGAAACCAACCTTTCGCGCGGCCGTGAAGGCCAGACGATGCGCAGTCCCGGTCGATGGGTACTACGAATGGCTCAAACCGACCGCCGATGCGCCCAAGGGCACACCGAAGCGGCCCTTCTTCGTTCGCCCCGCCGACGGCTCGCCGATCTACTTCGCCGGGCTCTACGAATGGTGGAAAGACCCAGCAGCCGCGGAGGACGATGAGGGCCGGTGGCTCCTGAGCTGCACAATCCTCACCGGCCCCTCCCCCGAGGCCGGCACCGACGAGCCGACCTTGGAGCAACTGGCCGGCCTGCACGACCGCCTACCCCTGCCCATGGACCGGGACACCATGGACACCTGGCTGAAGCCCGAGAAGCTAGCGTCCGCAGACGAGGCCGAAACACTGGTCGAGGAGGTCCGGAACCAGGCCTACCGGACCGCCTCAACATGGACCCTGACCGAGGTCGGGACCGCCGTAGGCAACGTGCGCAACAACGGGCCGGAGTTGATCCAGACCGTGCAGGGTTCCTAGGCGGAATACTGACACACGTACAGCCCGACGCTTGCGTGCGCCGGCAGCGTGCGTCTTGGACCATGGGGGACGGTACCGGCTTGGCCCTGGGGTGCATCCAGTGGTGCCGAATCAAGGGGCCCGGCGGTGGGTACCCGCGGAGGGGTGCTGTCCTGATCCTGCTGAGCCGATGGGGGCGGGTGCCGTTTCGACTTTTGCCCTTTCCCGTATCCGGTCAGGGCCTCCGGTTGTTGTCCCGTGTCGTTCGATCCCGGGTCTCCGGCCGGCTCCTCGACGCGGGGAGCCTGGTACGGGTTCGGGTGACCTCGTCAGCGCCAGGGACGGGCGCAGTTCCGGCGCGGAGAGCTTCGAGCGCGTCGCGCAGGTAGGGCAGGGCGTATTCGACGTACCCTCGCCCGGCCGGGTGAATCAATTCATCGTGGATCAACCGTTCACGGTAGACCGACTGATACCGCCGGTCTTCTCCCATGCGGGCGGCGATGTCCGCGACGCGGGAGGGGCCGGTGTCCTCGAGCATGGCGTTGAGGTAGTCGAGTTTCCTGCCGCTGATTTCTCGGAGCGCGGGCCGGTGAACGTTCTTGACCATCTCGCGGATGACCTCGGTGCGGATCTGTTCGATGTCGCCGATCTCGATGGTGTCGGCGTTGCCGGCGTGGGTCCAGGCGCGGGCCCCGACGAGCTGGATGAGGTACGGGTAGCCCTGAGAGACCTCGCCGGCGCGCACTGCGGCTTCGGGAGTGATGGTCTTGGGAGTATCGGCCACCGTTTGACGAATGGTTTCGGCGGCAGTTCCGACAGGGACGCTGCCGAGCTCTACGCGGTGGGCTCGGCGCAGGAAGGTGGTCTTGTCGTTCTCCAGGAGGTCATCGAGGCCTGCACGGATGCCGGCGGCGACGAACCCGACCTGATGCCCACGACGGGTGAGGTCCTGAACATGCTGGGTGACCTCATGCAGTTGCGCCGGGTCGACGGACTGCAGCTCATCCAGGGTGATCAGCAGACCTCCCCCGGTGGCGTCCAGGATGCCGGCGAGCCGGTCGAGGAGGCGGCCGACGGGTAAGGCTTCGCCGTCGTAGCGTTCCACGACGTCCCGCTGGGCAGAGACCCCGGAGAGTCCCGCGCCAGTCAGTCGGGACCGCTCAGCCTGAGGGTCACTCTCCCGCAGATGCTCGACGATCTCGGCCCGCAGTTCGGCCACGAGCGAGCTGGAGGCGGTGTGCAGAGTGATACACGTCCACCCTGCATCGGCGGCGACCGCCTCGAACTCGGTGAGCAGCACGGTTTTGCCTGCTCCGCGAGCTCCGGAGATCAGGACATTGCGTTGACCGGGCAATTCGCCGGCCACGGCCTGTTCGAACTCGCGGATGACGCTGGCCCGACCAGCAAGAATGGCTGGGCTCTGCCCGAAACCGGGGGTAAACGGATTAGTGACTCTTGCCATGAGGTGCCCTCGTCATGTTAGACCTTGTTAGACATTCTCAGCGTGTTAGACAGCGTTAGTCAATCCTAAGCACCGTCCAAGTTATCCTCCGGCGACCGGACGGCGACCTCAGCCTCTCCCTGCTTGAGGTCTCACATCGGCGCAGGTGACCAGCCGAGGCGTTGTGTGTCCATTACCTTGTAACTGACAAACTCTGTGAGTTCCGGACTCTGTGAGCCACGATCGCGACGGAGTGGACTGCGCATAGCGCGCTTCGCACCCCCTTTTGAGCGGCCGACTTTCTGCCCCAGGAGCCTTGTCAAGAAGAGAACGGCCGACCTCGGCGCACCATGCCCGGCATCTGCGTGAAAGGTTCCCCGTCGTTGTAGGCGGCCTCCAAGCGGAGGGTTTCGCGCTCCACCGCACGGGCGATGAAGTCCGACCAGCTGGTCGCTCCGGTGACCGGAATGGTGTGCACGTAAGCCGCTCGAGCACGCAGACGCTGCTCGTTGTCCTGGTAGAACGTCACCTTCCGCGGCTTCTCCTCCGCTGTCTCAGACACCGCAGTCGGTGCCGGTGTCGACTGCTGGTCCTGTGTCGGCGGCGGCATCAGAGTCGGCTCCGGGGTCGCAGGGGGTGCTAACGGGGCGGGCTCGACAGGTGCCGGCTGCACCGAGTCAGGTGCTGCCGGCGTCTTCGCAGTCTTGTCCGTCACCACCGGCGCAGGTGCATTCGATGCCTCTTCGGCGGCCGCTGACTCCCCCGCAACCAGGTCGTTGACCACGGAGGTGGAGCGGGCCTTCTTCAGGCCGACGCGGCGCAGTGATTTGAGGGCGTTGGCGCCGTCCTCTCCCCCGCTGCCTCTCGACACGTTGTCTGACCGGCTCACGAGTTGCTCCCCTCCCAGATACGACGGGCTACCAGTTTCATGGGCTCAAGCGAGGTGTTGGCTGATCTGCCGTAGCTCATCAGCGGGCGAGCCTCGGCATGGGCCAGCGCGAAAGCCTCACGGGCCGGCAGCGAGGGTTCGACCACGGCGTCGCCGTAGGTGTTCCTAATCTTCAGCGCCCAGTTCTCTTGGTCGCGCAGTCCTCGACGGAGGCGATTCAGAACGATGCCGGCCACCTGAAGGTTCTCATTGAACGCTTCCGAGACCTCGACCATGGTCTTGGCGATCTCACCGATGCCTTCGAAGGAGGAGGCTCGCGGCTCGGTGACCAGGATGGACCAGTCGGCCGCGGTCAAAGCGTTGACCGTGAGCATGCCCAGCGACGGCGGGGCGTCGATGATGACGATGTCGTACAGCTCCGAGACCCCGGACAGGGCCGAGCGCAGTCGGAACTCCCGGGCCAGCATCTGGTCCCGTTCCCGGGCTGCCAGGTGCCGTTCGGCAGCGATGACGTGGGGTGCGGCTTTGCCGATTTGCCAGGCCTCCCCGGCTTCGGTGATGGCGTCTGCTGCGGCACCGGCCGGGACGCGGAAGTTGTTGTCCGGGTCGCCGTAGATCACGTCGTTGAGGGTGAACTCCGGGTCAGTGACGGCCAGAGCACTGGTGGCGTTGCGTTGCGGGTCGGCGTCAATGAGGAGCACCTTCTTGCCCTCATGCAGGGCGTAGACCTCGGCCAAGCCGACGGCCACGGTGGTCTTGCCCACGCCGCCCTTCTGGTTGCACACGGCGATCACTCGGCTCACGCGGTGCCTCCACTCCTGCTGGTAGGTCCCCGGCGCGGGCAGCTGGAGGCAGGGGGCAGGCACTGCAGAACAATGCCGCTCCCCGGTCGTCCGGCTACGACGGGGCAAGATCGGCTGGCCCGAGACCGGCACCGCGGCTGCGGCCCGATCGTCCACGAGCGCGATCCTGTCACAGGCTAACCTGAAGCCCCGGGCGAACACCCTCACGAAACGCCGACATTGACGGTATCAACGCCATGGCCAGCAGTAACAGTCAGACAAGCTTGGCTGGTTATGCTGGTATTACTGTTTGTTATTCTGGCCAGTGCTCGCCTCGTGATCGGGCAGGTTAGCTTGACCATCATTGCTGGCATTGCTGGCATTGCCATCTTCACTCGCCGAAGACTGATGGCAAGCCCCCTCCCCAACCGGCCTTGCCGGTTGTGCCATCAATGCTGGTTTCACCATCACGCATCTCCATAATGCTGGCATTATCGGCCTTGATGCTAAAACTCCCTAGGGATCATGAGTCGCTTGCTTGCCGCTTTAACCGGAGAAAAGGACGCTGGTTCCGCGCAAAGCGCCTTGCCAGCATTACCGGTCTTACCAAGTGAAATAGCTCTTTTGCTGGCACTACCAGTGAGCTCTGCACAGATGCCCCTCGACGGCATAATTCCCGCAGGCCGCTCCAATATCGCCAGTGATACTGGTATTGCTGTTTGAGCCAGTCGTGCCGTCAATGACGGCTTACCAGTGGAGCCAGCAAAGCCAGCAGTGCCCCTTCACTGTCGAAGAGAGCACAGCGAACGTGACCCGTTAGACCGTCAACCCCGGGATGGCCGGTTATGCCAGCATTACCGCTCGGCATTCACGGCCGTTGTCGACGTACCCCGATGAGCGATGCGCGGTCCACGGCGATTCTCATCGCGTCGGCGAACCATCATGGCGGCGGTCGGCAGCCCTCCGACCGGCATGGCGCAGACGAACCCGGAGGCTTGAGCGACCTCGGTGCCGGGTTGACGGGATGAAGCCCACAGTGCACGCAGAGCACGTGGGGACGGGCACGCTCCAGCGCACAACGCCACCGGCTTGGGCGGTCGCCTCCCGTCCCCTGCTCGTTGCATCCCGGCCGCGAGGTCCGACACAAAACGGCAGACCCACGGGGCGGACCCCAGGACGCCAGTGGGGGCGGTAATGCTGGCAATGCCATTAGTGCTGGAACAACCGTCGTCGTTGACCCTGAGGCTGGCAAAGCCCGCACTCCCAGCAATACCAGCATTGCCAGCGAGGTGCCCCCAGGTACCGGGTGAAGTTCGGGCGGGCTTCCGCACACATGGCAGTCGGACCAACCCGTACGCAGGAGCTCAGCATGACGATCACCGCCAATCCAGCACCAGTCGACCTCAGCGCCATGGTGTCAGCACTCATTGATGACCGAGGCGAATGCCCCACGGCTTTCGATGTGGAAGCCATTGTGTCTATGGCCTTCTTCGCCGACTGCCTCCGGTGAGGCGACACCGGTCGTGGGCATCGGGCTCTTCGACAGCATCGTGCAAGCCAGCCGTGTTCTCGAGCGGGGGAGCGTGGATCGGGGACTCGCCGACTCCATTGCCAGCTCGACCGGTAATGCTGGCATGACCTCCACCCTCAGCAACCGGGTGCCGGGGGAAGGCGAGGTTCCGCTGTGAACTGCATCCTCTTCGGAGATGTCGAAGTCACGCCGGTCCCGCAGGACGCGACCCTGCGCACAGTCGGCACCAACGCGTTGGCTGCCGTGGGTCTTGGGCTTGGGTACCAGCCGGCCGATGCCCAGGAGGACTAGGCGGCGTAGGCGCATTTATTAGTGGGTGACTGGTCACGTTGACGTGCTGAGAGCGCGACACGCACTGAAGCCCTGACCGATGCGCAGTGGGCACTGCTGCGCCACAAGGGCGTCCAGGCGGTCATCCCGCAGAGGGTCGACCTCTACCCAACCGGCCCCGCCGCGTGGCCAGGGGCGACCGACCGGTCTGTGTCGACACCGAGGCCTACAGACGGCGCAACGTCGTGGAAGGTTCCTTCAACGTGTTCAAGCAGTGGCGGGGTTTGGCCACCCGGTACGACAAGCTCACCCTGACTTGCCGCGGCGGTGTCATGCTGCCCGCCATCACCATCAGAATCAAAGCACTGGTAGACATCCCCCGATGGGAATCAGGTCTGCCACATTCACCGCGGCTCGGCCGACGAAAGTTGCAGGGTATCCGTGACGTCGACCCACCGCACCACATCAAACACACTCCTGGTCAACAGACACCTCATCGTTCGGGGAGAACGCGACGCTGCTAGCGCGCCGCAATCGCCGCGACTATGGCGCCCAGGGAGGGCACCGTAATAGCAAGAAGCAATAGGCCCAGACGGAGCAGAACCGATAGATGAGGGGTTCGGATTACTTTAAGGACGGCCCAGAGCAGAAGAGCAAGGTAAGCGACCGCGGCCAGGGTAGGCGCGGTCCACGCCTCGGGCCTGAGGACTGGGTTGTTGGTCATGCCCCCGTCCTCTCAACAACTCGGTCATCGACACCCAGCCGCTGTTTGCACCGGTCGCCAATCTGGGAGACAGGTTCTAGGGTCTGCAGCTGTACCCAGGCGGTAGCCTCAGCCGGGTACGAGGGTTGACTCCCATGGGTCCGGTGGCGGTTCGACCAACTCCCACAGCAGGGAGGCGTGCCCCAGGTCGTCGATGTACCCGGCGGACTGCGCTGCGGCACGTGCCGCCAGCCAGCTGTGCCAGACGGCGCGCTCGGCCCTGTACCGGGCGACCTGCTGGGAAACCTGCTCGAGGACGCCGAGTTGCTCGGCCAACGCCTCCAGGTTTGCGTCACTGGCAGTGGGGGAGAGGCTCCAGAGTCCGGCGGAGCCGGTGCACAGCCGCCATGACGCCAGCACGTTCAGCGCATCGTTGACCGCGGTCCGCGACAGCCCAGACTCCTGGACAAGGGTCTTCACCGGCACAGAGGTACCCAGCATCTCCAGGGCCTCGAACACCAGGGCCTCAGGCATCCCCAGTGACCGAAACACCGGGCGCAGGGCATGGATCTTCCCCGGCCGCCAAGACCGTGCAGCAGCGGCCTGTTCTAGGTGGTCAGGTACGACCAGCCGGTAGGTGTCTGCCTCCGTGCCGTGACCCTTCTGGATGAGCGCAAGCAACGGCTCCGGGTCCTGGACCAGTTCGCGGAGATGGCGAGAGACCGTGCTGGCATCACTGCCGATGGCCACGGCCAGGGCACGGACCCCGAAAGCGACCACGACATCGCCGGTCTTCATGCAGGCTTCCGCCACGGCCCGGAGCAGCAGGCGCTTGGTGAGCGAATTGCGGTCACTACCCATCCGGGTATCCACGACCTTTAGGGCGTTCAGCCAGGTCCGTACCTGCTGGGAGGCAGATATTGAGGGCCCCCCCTGTGTAGAAGGCTGGCTTGTGTTGGATTTACGGACAGGGCTCTGGGTTGCGAATCTTTGGGCCTCAACCCAGTCCCGTCGCAGCGCTGCCTGCCGGTGGGTGGGGGAGTAGCGCGAGTAGAACTGGGCCAGGCCGGGCCACACGCCGTTGAGGATCCTGGCCTGGATGTCGACGAGGCCCAGTCCGGACCCCGCGGCGTTGACCAGGACGGCCTGCCGTGCCTCGGAGGCCGAGGCGTACCGCGTGTGGTTCCACGTCCCGTCGGTGGCTGTGCGCAGCATCTCCGTGGACATGGTCCGGCCCGAGACGGCCACTGGGCCGGACGCGTCGGCTGAGACCACCCCATCCGGCTCGGCTTCCTCGTACCGGTGGGCCCGGACCATGGCCCGGTGCTCAGACAGCTCCTCCCAGAGCCGGTCGAAGGCATCCTGACCGTTGCGGTGGGTGGCGACGGCCACCGCGTCCTCCAGGCCCATCTCCAGCTGCTGGTGGCCGCCGGCACGGTGAACCGACCCGGGGGTGCGGATGCATCCGCTGATGATGGACCGGTGCGGTGAAGGGTCCAGGGTGGGGCAGGCGATCGCCAGGGCCTCGACCAGCTCACGGGCCACATGGAAGGGCACGGGCTCGCGTAGTGGCACGTAGACGTGGCGCCCACCGGAAGGTGACCGGTCGCGGATCCAGGAGGCGCCGGCGGCGTGCAAGAGGCCCGTGGTCGTATGCACGTCTGACAGGACGGCAGGCTCCCCACCGGTGGCGGGTTTGGCGTCGAAGTCCAGGCACAGGGTCCGGCACATCCCGTCACGGGTGTGAATAAGGACGGCTGCTGGACGGACGGGTGGCTTGGCCAGGATCTCCTGCAGGTCGACCTCGGACCGGGCCGGGTAGTTGCGTCCGCCGTCTCGGGAGACGCGGACGCGGTCGCGGCCGCCGAGTGCGGGGGCTAGGGCTCGCCAGATGGCACCGTGGTCGGTTCGACGCGCGGGGGTGCGTGATGCTGGCAGTCCCTCTTCAGGCTGCGTTACGATGGCGATGTTCCTTCCGGGAACGTCAAAGTACCGGTACCCACCGTGGTGTGAGAGTCAGGTGGGCCGGTCAGTTGGCTAAGTGCATATCGAAGTAGTGATGGAGCCTTGGGCTCTACCTCCTTCTGGTCGGCGGCCCTTGCAGGGGCCTTCGGTCTACTGACGTATCGGATTGCAGTCCGTTCCGTCGAGGTGAGGTGTAGTTACACGATGTCCGGTTTTCCGGCGGGCCCCGGCAACGGCCCCTGGTGTCCGGCTTCTTGATGGGCCCGCTTCTGCGGGCCCATCTTTTTGTCCGGAGTGGCTACGCGATCCATTGCCCCTCCTGGGTGAGGTTCGCGGCGATCAACCGCTCCACGTACTCAGACACGGTGAGGTTCGACTGCTCGGCTTTCGACTTCAGTCGTGGCTGCAAGTCCGCGGGGATGCGTGTCCCCACGAAGGCCCGGTCGCCTTTGGAATCGGACCGTCGTGTCGTGGCTCGAGCCGTCGAACCGTTGCCGGAGGTGGTGACGGATTGCTTCATCGCGTCGCTCCTTCCATGTCTGACTGGTGGTTGATGCCTTCGAAGTTACCACCGTGTGATTCACCTCTGTGCCAGTGCCCATGCCGCATCTTTCCGCCCCAGCACTGGGATGGGCTGCCCATCGCCGAGCGCTTTGTTGCCGGCTCCGGCCTGGCTCGAACCGACCGGCAATGCCTCCAGAAACGGCTATGGCGTCAGTGCTGTCATTCCCGTCATTGCCATTCATGCCAGCATTACCGGCTATGCCGCCAGCGTAGAGATTCTTGATGTGGGGGAGCATCCTGTTACAGGCTAATACTTGCCTCACGTGGCTGTGTGGAAGACGCCGTTGATGGCAATGCCAGCATTGCTGTGCCGCGGTAGATCTGCAGCCGGTTCCGGGCACGCCAGCATTACCGCTCTGCTCCTGCCCAGGGCCGGATACGCGCCTGGACCAGGGGAGTGGTCGGCAGCCCGGGCCGGGATGTGGCCCGTGTGCCTCAAGATCAGCCAGAGATTTTTTCTCAGCCGCTGGCGTGTTGGGCGTGTCGTGCTCTCAGCGGCAGTCCGACCAGGCGTCACCGCAGCGGGGCCGGCAAGATCAGGGTGAGGTTGCGGCCGGTGGAGTCGATGGTCTCGCGCTGCCGGAACTTCGCCGGACTCGAGATCCCGGCCCTCTCCATGGGGTCGCCCAGGACGTCCGAGACGTTGCCGCGGCGCAGCCAGTGCGGGGTGGCTGCCAGCATGGAGGAGGCCTGCACCATGGCGTCCACATCGTGGGCAGGTGCCAGGTCGATCCCGGCCAGACTGGCCGGCTGCCAGCGGTCGGCTCCGGCACCGGCGGGAAACCAGCAGGTGGTGTCTATGAAGCGTTTGGCGACCTGGTGGCGGGCCGGGAGGTCCCAGTAGTGGGCCGCCGTCCGGCGCCGGTGCTGGCCAGTAGGTCCGGTGTGGAGTATTTCTCCCCGTACACGGTGCTGCGAGCACGGGAGCGTAGTTTCCGAAGTAGCCACCTGTCCGTGGGACGACGGGGTTAGTAGCTGTAGTCATGAATTTTGTTCTCCTCGGTGAACTCGAAGTAATACCTGCGGGGTTGTGTTCCCGGTTCTTCGGGGATGTCGCTGCCGTCGGGGGCGTTCCAGGTCCAAGTTGCGGTCACGGAAACGCCGGTCTCGCTGGATTCGGTGGCGTAGTTGAGCTCGACGTTGGGCACGGAGGTGGCTCCGCGTTCTGCGGCTTCGAGCCATTCGACTCCTGTGGCAGGCCGCTCGGGGGCAATGACGGCCGCGGCGCGCTCCTTGGTCATCAGGGTCCGTGCGCGCAGTTCGGCGGCGGTGCGGTTGAGGTCCTCGTCCGGCGTCCAGGTTGTCATGATGCGCGCGGCTTCCAGCGCTATCTGTTGGCGATCGCTGATGTCGTCTGCAACAGAATCATCTGGTGCGCCGGTGCTGGTAGCGGCGGAGGTTGGGGCGGTGGTGGGTGCGGGTGCTTCGCGGTTCCACGGTTGAGTGAAGGCCAGTGCCACTCCGACGCCGACCAGGACGGCGACGGCTGTGATGGCAATGTAGGTCAGAATCCGGGTGCGGTTCATAGTGGGATGCCCATCTGGATCAGGATCGGATAGGGGTCCAGGGCGTGGTCGTAGGTGGGCCGAGTGTCGTCGGCTTCGGGTGCGTTGATCTGGAAGTGCAGGTGCGCCCGTGCTGAGTTGCCCGAGCTGCCTTCCACACATAGCGGAGTCCCGGTGGCGACGGTGTCGCCTCGGCCCACTTGGAGGGTGTCAGGGGTGCAGTGGTGGAACTGGAAGACCAGCCCTGGGTCGTCGGTCATCCGGCCGACGACGTAGTGGCCCTGGTACTGGTTGACCCCGGCGTCGGTCACCCGAAGGTCGGTAGGGGCCACAACGGTGGCCCCGCCGCCGGTGGAGAAGTCCAGGCCGCGGTGAGTGGAGACGAACTCGTTGCACTGGACCCCCGCTACACAGCCGCGATACCCAAAGCGACTAGTCAGGACGCCACCGGGTAGGGGATGAGTCCATTCTCCGGTGCCGAGGTCGCCGATGACGGATCCGCCCGGAGGGGCGCAGTCGGCGGAGTAGTCCAGCTGGGCCAGATCGTTGATCTTACGAACGTAGGCCTGGGTCTCCGGGAACGGCGGGATGCCGCCGTGTTGGAGCACGGCGCCTGGGCCGGCGTTGTAGGCGGCCAGGGTCAGGTCGATCCTCTCAGCCTCGGTGGTGCCGAGGTCCTGGACGTCTGCGCGGATGGCCTTCATATACCGCCCTAGGGCAGCGATGCCGGCCTTCGCATCGAAGGGATCGGCACCTTGGCCGTACTCGGCCCAAGTGGCTGGCATGAACTGCGCGATGCCTCTGGCTCCCACGGGGGACTTGGCCTGGGGGTTCCAGGTCGATTCAGACTGGATCTGGGCGGCGACCAGCGCCGCCGGGACCCCGGCTTCGGTGGCGGCTGCACTGACGTCTTCGCGGTACTGCTCAGGGATGCCAGCAGTGCTGCCACCGGCCGGAACGCACCCGGTGTGAGCGGCGGGAGCGGGCTTGTCCAACTTCATGAGTATCACCGGGATGAGGATCAGCAGCCCCACGACGGCGGCTGCTGCGCCCATCTGTAGCAGGCTGCGAGAGTTGTCCACGGCGGCTTGTTCCTTAGAAGCCCTGGGCCACGGCGGCGGCGGCCGCCAGCCACGCCCGCTGGGTTTCCGGGAGCAGGGCGTCGTAGCGGATTACCCCACGCACCAGGGCCGGGTCATAGGGCACCCGGATCACGGAGCGGACCAAGGGTGCGAAGCCATCGGCGATGCGCTGGGCCTCGGCGCGGGCCTTCTTCAGTGCGTCCCCGCCCAGTCCTCGAGCGGCGTCGGTGGACTCGGAGACGATGACCACGGCATTGCGGGCCAGTTCTGCGTCGTGCCCGCCTCGAGCTTCGAGGGTCTGCAGAGTCAACAGGGCTGCCTCGGCGCGGTCTTCCATCGCGGTGACCGGGACGACGAGCTGGTCGGTGTGGTCGATCATTCGTCGCCAGTTGGCAGAGCGGGCGGTGTTGCCCGAGTCCATGATGATCATCCGGTAGAACCGGGACGCGACTTGGTGGGCGAGGTCGACTTCCTCGGCGGTGACCTCGTGGTCGCCCTCGTCGTTTTCATCGGAGCGCAGGACGTCGTACTTGTCGGCCGGCTGGTGGTGGACGAAGTGAGCCAGGTCGGCGGTGGAGGTAGCGGGGGAGAGCAGCCGAGTCGATGAATCCACCAGGTCCAGCACACTAGCGGCGTGAGGGCCCTGTTCGGTGCGCCAGCCCAGGGTGCCCTGGGACTCGTTGTTGTCCCAGGCCAACACGGGACCACCGCCGTACCGGGCGAGCACCGCGGAGAGCAGGGCCACGGTGGGGGTCTTATTCGCGCCGCCCTTGCGGTTGACCACGGCCACGGTGCGTGGGCCAGGCCAGTGCTGAGACACGATGCTCACATCTTTGCGTTCGGCCAGCTCGGCCGCCGAGGCAGGGATGCGGAAACCAAGGGTGTTCAGGGCGGCCCGCCAGCCCCGAGAGGCCGGCTCGGTGGACTGGTCCGGGACCAGGAAGGTGGTGTCGCGCAGGCTACGCCGAGTCGGAACCACTGTGGTGGTGGGCTGGGGCGCAGCACCGGCCGGGTCGAACGTGACCGGCGCCGGGGCAGTGGTGGTGCCGGTGGTTATGAGGGGGTTGGGCCGGCTCGGTAGTGCTGCCGGTGTGGCAGGGACCGTGGCTACAGCCGGTTCGGCCTCCGGTGCGGGCTGCTCCGCGGGCGTGGTGGGTGTGGTGTTCGCGGCGGTGGTGGCCACCGAGGCGGGCGCGGGCGGCTGGTCGAGGGGGGTGACGGTGCCGGTGGGGTCCACGGCGAGCCAGGTTGGCGGGGTGTCGTCGGTCTGGGCGATCAGTTGGGTGCCGTCGCGGCGGGCCCGGCGCACCAGGTGTTCGATCACCGCGTCGATGAGCTGCTCACCGGCTGGGCAGGTGACTTCGGTCGTCTCCGTGTCGGTGGTCAGGCTCGCGTGGGTGGGGGAGTCCATCTGGATCCGGATCATCACTTCTCCTTGGAATCGTCAGCCGGATCGTCGGCTGGAGTGCCGGCCGATTCGGAGCGGTAGAGCACGGTGTTCTCAAGAGTTTCCGCGACGATGTAGGCCGCGTCGGCATCCACCAAGTCCGGGGCCGGGTCCTCGTCGGTGAAGGTCTCCCATGGCAGAGGTGCCGAGGTCAGGGAAGACAGGTCGAGGCTGGCCGGGTCGGCTCGGTCCGCCAGCCCGTAGGCGGTGGTGCCGTCAAGGGTGGAGGTCTCGAAGCTGTGCAGCGGGCGGAGCATCGGCTCTTCGCCCCAGGTGAGGGCGAGGGTGTCGAAGGCGGCGGCGCGCCCCTCGGTCTCGACGATGGGCTGTTGGCGTTGGTCCGGGGCCTGCGCCATCTCGGCGGTGGCCAGGGTGGCACCGTCCTGGACTTGGATGATGGTCATGGCGGTGGACGAGTCCTTGGTCTTCCAGCCCAGCAGGGCGTGGTCAGCGTCGAGCATCCATGACACCTGAGGTGCGCCGCTGGCGCCGGCGGGGGGAGTGAAGGAGGTCCGTCCGGCCACGGTTCCGTCTGCGTTGACGGTGTAGAGGCTGGTCTCGGTGGCGGTGATGATTTGGTTGTCGCCGGTGACGGTTAGGGCGCGGGATCCGGCGGGGATGACCACATCGGTAAGGCCATGCCCGGCAGCAGGGATGCCTACGATCCAGTGCTCTTTGGCCACGAGGGGCCGTGCCCCGCGAACCTCGACTCTCCAGCCTTGTTCTACCGGGATGGTCGTGGCCGTGACGGTGGAGCCGTCCTCGGGGGTGCGGAGGTCCCACACGCGTAGTTCGTTGCCGGCTTGGGCTGCCAAGGAGGGGGTGCCAGCCCAGTCGGTGTGCACAGCCGAGGTGAGGTCTTTCGGGGCGGAGGTGCCGCGCCAGACCGGCTGACCGGTCTCCGGTGCGCGGGCGGTCAGAGTGCCATCCGGGTCGGCCGAAAGAATGTGCCCGGCGTCCAAGGCCGTGACATCGGAGTTCTCGGCCACCGGCACGGACCAGGCCGAGCGTCCGGAGAACGCCTCGGGCAGGGCGACGGGGATCTGCTGGTCTGCACCAGGAACGACCCATTCTTGCGGAGCGCTGTCACCGGTGACGGACAGGGCCACGGCGGTGCCTAGACCGCCGAGGGCGAGCACGGCCAGGGTGCTGGCCCCGAGGAGCAGCCAGCGGCGGCGCGGCCCCCGCTGTGGCTGATCGGCGGTGAGGTCGGTGACGGTGGCGTCAAGTACGTCTCCGGTGGCGGTGACCACCATGTCCCAGGCCTCATCGGTGGGGGAGAGCACCCGCACCCGTACGGCTTCCAGGTGCAGGCGCTGGACTTCGCGCACCACGGCGGTGATCGCCGCCTGCCGGTAGCCCTCACCGGGTGTGGGCTCGACCGGGACTCCGTTCAGCTCGGTCCGTTCGGTGTCTTCATCCAGCCAGAGGGTCAGCACCGGAAAGGCCGGCACGGTCTCTAGGTTGAACGCTGTCTCTGTGGTCTCGTCCACTACACCCCCGAGGTGGAAACGTCAGTCCTTGATCTCGTCCGCTCTCAGCAGCCACTCCCGGAAGTGCTCGAGTCGCACGCGGCGCAAGCGCGGTCCCACCGAGATCGTCGGCAGCCCTTGCTCTTTCATCCACCGCAGGACAGTGCCCTGGGACACCCGCATCAGCGTGCAGATGTCATCGGTGGTGAGCAGGTCAGGCTGCCCCTCCAGAAGTGAATCGACCGCCGTGGCATCGTTCATCATCACGCTCCATTGTCCTCACGAACGCATTGCATTCGTCAAGCGCAAGACACGCAATATGGACAAAAGTCCATATTGACGCATCTGACGCAGGGTGTTTATGTTGATTGTATTGGCCAATCACATGCTAAGGGGATGAGCAGACGTGGCCCAACGGGGGAACCCTTTTGTCGTCGCGCCCGGGGACTCCTCGCAGAGTCTGTCTGAGAACGACGGCGGTCTCGACACCGCGGCGCTGTATTACGGGCCGACCTCGCCCGAGGAGATCGCCGTCGCCGCCGATCCGGAGGCCGCGCCGTGGCCGCAGACGACCGTGGCGGACTTTCGTCAGGTGACCGTCTTTGGCTTGCATGGGGGAGCGGGGGCCACCACGGTTGCTTCCCTGTTTGGGGACGACGCCGTCGATGCCGGTACCGGCTGGCCGGTCGCTGGCGGGTGGACCCGGCCCCTGCCGACCTTGCAGGTGTTGGCCGTGGCCCGGACGTACTACGCCGGCCTGGCTGCCGCCGAGGCGTTCACCCATCAATGGGCCGCCGGACAGTTGCCCTCCTCGATCCTGTTGGGGCTGGTGCTGGTGGATGACGGCCCCACCCTGACCGATGGCCAAAAGAAGGCCGTCAAGAGACTCCTGCGCAAAGTTCCCCGCGGCGCTCACCTGCCGTGGATCGAGGCCTGGCGGCACCTGCCGCCGGACCCCGGGCGACTGCCACGCAGGCTTACCAAGATCATCCACGCCTTCCGCACCCCTAGATAAGGAGACCGACCATGCTGATGGACCTGATGGCCACCGCCTCGACCTTCGCCAGCGTCATCCCGAACCCGACCCCCGAGCAGCCTCCAGGCACCGAGGGCATCACGACCCTGCTGAACTGGATCAGCTGGATCGTCATCATCATCGGCGTAGCCGGCTTCCTCGCTTCGGCCGGCTCCCTGGTGTTCGCCGCCTTCACCGGACGCGAGATCCAGGGCATCAAGGGACTGGCCATCGCGATCATCGTCTGCGGACTGGCCACCGGCGCCGGAGCGATCATGCGCGTCTTCGTCTAACGCAACCAAGACACCGAGCGAAGGGGGGCCCTCGTGGCCAAGAACAAGAACACCGATAACCCGGGCACTCAGAGCCTGGGATGGTGGGTCTCCGGCGGGCTGGTGGTGGTCCTGATCGTCGGCATCATCGTCGGCGTGGTCCTCTGGCCACGCGACACCACGACCGCACCAGAAAACACCACCACCCCGACAGCCACGGCAACGGCCACGGAACAAGCGCCCACCACGGCGCCGACTCAGGCCGGCGCCGCATGCCAGACCAGCGACGCTGACCAAACGGTCCCCAGCGAAGCACCAGAAACCGTCTGGAAGACCCACCCAGATCAGATGCTCGTGCCGACCTCGGAAGAGTACGGACCCAGCGTCCAGGATGGGAACCTGTGGACCTGCTTCGAACGGTCACCCACTGGCGCCGTCTTCGCCGGACCCAATCTCCTTGCGGCAATGTCTCAAGGGGAGGTCGACTCCGCTGTCCCCGGGCCCGGGCGCGACGATGTCCTTGAAGAAATCTCCTCAGCTGGTAGCGACTATGAGCGACCCGTCGTTGAGGGGTTCCGCGTCTTGGCCGCTGACGAGAACAACGCCACTATCAACTACTGGATGACGGGTGAGGGAACAACGGCCTCGTATGGGCTGGATCTGGTCTGGGACGAAGGCACCGGGGACTGGAGGCTCAACTTTGAGACTCCAGGTGACCACCCGCGCGTATCAATCTTGGAAGACACCTCTCCGTACGTGCGCTGGCGGTAGGCGGGCACGATGGCTGAATGCGGACTGACCTCGGTTGGTTGCCATATTGGCGAGTTAGCAAACTCGGCATTTGAAGGCATGGTCGAGGGCCTCTACGACGGGGCTGTGGAGATGGCCAAAATCATTGGCACGTGGTGGATGGAGGTTCCGCCACCGAACCTGGACTCAGTGGGCCTGAACTTGCTCCAGCAGGACCTGAGTTGGTTCGTGGTGATCTTCGCCATGATCGGTTTCTTCTTCGGCTTGATCCGGCTGGTGATGACCGAGGACGTCCGATCCAATGCGGTCAATCTGGCCAAGCCGCTCTTTAACCTCGTGTTGGCCACGGGCGTCTATATGGCCGCCGTGCCGATCCTGCTCACCGCCGGAGACGAAACCGCGCGGTGGCTGCTTGACCGCTCCACTGACGGCGATTCGTCTATGGAAATGCTCATCCCCGCGACCGGAGCCATGGCCAGCAATTACGGGGTCGCGTTCGTGGTCTACCTGCTGATGCTGCTCGGTTCGGGCGTGAACTTCATGTTCATGATCTTCCGAAACCTCATGCTGGTGATCCTCGTGGCCTTCATCGCCGTGCTCGCGGCCGCCTCGGGAACCGAGGGAGGCAATCAGGCCTGGCGCAAGGCCAACGGCTGGCTGATCGCCCTGCTGCTGTTCAAGCCGGTCGCCGCCGGCATCTATGCCCTGGGCTTCCGGATGATGATCGACGACACCGACCTGTCCCAGACTTCCGACCTGGGGGCTGGGCTGGTCTCGGCCCTTACGGGGCTACTGGTCCTGGTCCTGGCGGCCTTCGCCCTGCCCGGGCTGATCAAGTTCATTGTCCCGGCTGCTGCCGCGGGCTCTGGCGGGTTTTCCGGGGGCGCGGCGTTGTCCGGGGCCGCCGGGGTCGCCGCCGGAGCTGCCGTGCTGGCCAGTGGCGTGGGCGCCGGTGCAATGGCCGCACGGGGCGGGGCCGGAGTTGCGACTGGCAGCACCACGGCGGCTGCCGTCGGTGGGGGAGACCCATCCGGGGCCCTCTCATCGTCCGGGGGTGGCCCGGCTGGGGGTGCTCCGTCAACGGCCGAAATTGTGTCGGGGACGACCACCGCGGCCTCCGGCGCGGATGGTGGTTCTTCCACTGGATCCGAAGCGGCAGCTGGGGGCACCTCAGCCGGTGGTAGCACCAGCACCGCGTCCGGTGCCAGCGCCGAGGGAGGGTCCTCCGGTGGATCAGCTGCGGGTGGGAATGCCCCGTCAGGGGAGTCGTCCTCCACTGCGGGTGCGACCCAGGGCTCTAGTGCCGCTTCGGGTGCTGAGACGACCACTGGTGATCAGGCCGGCGCGGGTTCGGCTGCCGGTGGTGCACCGGCTGGAGCGGGAATGACGGACACTGCCGCTGGCGGTTCGTCCGGGTCGGGTCGGTGGGCCGAGGCCATCAACCGGTATAGCCAGGCCAGCCAGGCCGGATCGCAGGCCGCCGAGGGTGCCCGGGTGGACCGGGCCGTGGACGATGAAGGAGACCGAGCATGAGCACGACCGAGTCCGTTCGGATCGAACCGCAGGTCTTCGGCAACCTCACCGTGCCCCGCCGTTCCGGGCTGGGTGGACTGTCGATGGGAATCAGTATTGCTCTGATTCCGGTGGTGCTACTGAGCATCCTGTTCATGGCCACCGGACGCTGGTACATCGCCTTCGCCCTCGTCATGGCCGCCACGGTGGCGGTGCTGCTGCTGAAGGTGACCCGGCGCCAAGGACGCAGTATCTACGGAAGGATCACCTTGCGATTGGCACAACGCATCAAAGAGAAATCTGGCCGCGACGTGTACCTGGCCGGTCCGACCGGTAAGGGCACCCCCGACGGGGCCACTCGCCTGCCCGGGTTGATGGCCAAGTCCGAACTGGGCGAGTTCACCGACTCCTACGGCAACGCCTTCGGGCTAATCCGGGTCGCCGGATCCGACGTGTATAACTACTCCGTCGTCATCGAGACTCACCCCGACGGGGACTCTCTGGTGGACCAAGAACAGATCGATCACAGGGTGGCCGTGTGGGGTTCCTGGCTGACCCAGCGCGGCCTGGACGAGGGCATCCGTGGGGCCTCGGTGACCATCGAGTCCTCCCCGGACTCCGGGCTGCGTCTGGCGAATCTATTGGAGGCCAACCGCACCGGAACCGGCCCTGACTACGCCAAGGCGGTCACTGACCGGATTGGGGAGACCTATCAGGGTGGGGCCCCGCAGTTGGTGGCCCGCGTGAGTGTGACCTTCGACGGACGGCGGCACGACGGCAAGACCGGAGACCGCGGCTGGGCGGAAATGGCTGAGGAGATCGGCACCCGCCTACCTGGGCTTGTCGGTGGCCTGCAGGGGACCGGGGCCGGGGCCGTGCGGGCGTGTACCGCACAGCAGATCACGGACTTCACCCGCGTGGCCTATGACCCGACCGTGGCCTCTCTGGTGGAGCAAATGCAGGCCGATGGCGGCACCGACCTTCACTGGGAGGATGCGGGCCCCTCGTTCGCCCAGGACTCCTTCGAGCACTACCGTCACGACCGGGCGGTCTCGAAGTCCTGGACGATGTACAAGGGCCCGGAAGGACACTTCACGTCCAGCTCTCTGAAACGGGTGTTGGAGCCCTCCCCGGGGCTGCTGCGCAAGCGCGTCACCCTGCTCTACCGGCCCATTGCGGCCGAGCGGACCACCGCCTTAGTCCAGCAAGAACAGAATGACGCGGCCTTCGCCGGCTCTCAGACCCGGCGTAACGCCCGCGCTGCCCTGCGACAGGCTGCCGCAGCCAAGACCGCCTCCGAAGAAGCACAGGGCGCCGGGCTGACCCGGTTCGGGCTGGTCATCACCATCACCGGCACCTCGGAGGAGGACCTGAAGGTCTGGGACAAGCGCATCCCCGGATTGCTGGGACCGGCCCGGCTGCGGATCCGTCCCGCCCTGGCCAACCAGGCCGTGACCTTCCAGGCAGGCCTGCCCCTGGGCTTGGTGTTGCCCGATCACATGCTCATCCCCGACACCCTGAGGGAGTTCTTCTGATGGCCGATCTCCAGACGCCCCCGGATACGCTCATCGGAACCGCGCTGACGTTGTCCAAGAAGGACCTGGCCCGGCTCAAACGCGAGGACGCCAAGCGTCAACGCGCCGCAGCGCGGGACCGCCCCAAGGCCAGTCAGCGCTGGCGCGAGGCCCGCCAGGCCTCCCGGCACCGGCCCGGCCCGCGCGGCTGGAACCGGACCGGCGGAGGACCGGTGGACGTCATCGAGGCCCCCTTCGAGCTGCAGGGAACCACGGTCCAGGTGTGTGGGTTTTACCCGTTCTCGGCCGGGGCCGGGTTGCCGGTGATCGGCGCACCGCTGGGCTATCACTTGCGCCGACGCTCCCTCGTCTGCGCGGACCCAGTGTCGTGGTTTCGGGCCGGGATTATCTCCAATCCCTCGGCATTCATCCTCGGCCAGCCTGGGCTGGGAAAGACCTCCATGGTGCACCGGTGGATCACCGTGCTGGCGGACTGGGGTGTCATCCCGATGGTCCTGGCCGATACCCGCCCGGACTACGTGCACACCATCGCCGACCTCGGTGGTCAGGTCATCAAGTTCTCGCCCGGCCAGGGACACATCAACCCGATGGATCTGGGACCCATCGTGGGACAACTGGCCGGCATCCAGGATGCCAAAGAAAGGGGCAAGGCACTGGAGGAAATGGCCTCCCGGCGTCGATCCCTGATCGCTGGCGTGGTGGGCATGATGCTGGGGCGCGAACTAGCACCGCATGAACGATCGGTGATCGCCACCTCCCTGTCCGACCTGGATCCCGAGCTCACCACCCCTCCGCTGTTGGGCGAGGTCATTGCGCACATCAGCGCCCGGCCTCAAACACTGCGGGCGGTGACCCTCACCAACGACAATGACACCGAGTACGACCTGCGCGTCCGCGAGGTCCTGGACGCATTGATTTCCCTGGGCCCATCCGGGATGTACGGGACGATGTTCTCCGAACCCACCTCCGAACACATCGAGGTCGGCCGACCGGCCGTATTCGACATCTCCGGAGTCAACGAGAACGACCATGTGCTCATGGCCGCCGTTCAGTCTCTGTGTTGGAATCTCGGCTCAGCCACCGTCAGCGCAGAAGCCTATTTGGCGGCCGACGAGGGACGGCGACGGAAGACCTATTTGCTCGTGATGGACGAGCTGTGGCGGATCCTGCGCGCCTCGGCGGACATGGTGCACTTCATCGACTCCATCACCCGTCTGAACCGTGGCCGGATGATGGCCCAAGTGATGGTGACCCACACCATGAACGACCTCAAGCTCGCCGAACCACATTTGACCGCCACCGCGTGGGGATTCGTGGAACGCTCCGCGATGGTGTTCCTCGGCGGGCTCGCCGAGGGCGAGATGGGCAACCTGCGAGAAGTATTCAACCTCTCCCGCGCCGAGGTGTCCCAACTCTCGGACTGGATCGCCGAAGCGCCCGTGGACCAGTGGACCGGCAGGGCCGGGTTGCGCCCAGGGGCCGGAAACTTCCTGCTCAAGACGGGCAAGGAAGCCGGGGTACCGCTGCACGTACAGTTGACCGATCTGGAGATCGACAACACCAACACCAACCGCGACTGGGACATGGTGCAGTGATGCTCGCCGACCCCCGCCCCGGCAGGCGCACCCAGCCGGCTTCTTCTGAGACCGGCTGGGTACTGGCCGCCGGCCTACTCATTCTCGTCATCGGAGCTCTCGCCCTCTGGGTCTTCGGCGCCTGGATCGACCCCACTATCGGCGCCACCGGCGGGCCCTTCGATGTCCTCATGTCCCAAGCCACCGGCGATACACCGGTCGGTATCTGGCAGCTCATCGTGTTCGCTGCCGGGGTGGCCATGTTGCTGGTCGTGGCGGCCTCGTTCCTGGTGGTGCTGCGTCGGGGCCGCAAGAACGGGTCCCGGATCGACCACCTGGCCTCCCGGATGGCCAAGGCCAAGGAGTTCGACGCACTCAACGAACCCGCCATGACCAAGGACTCTGAACGGCTCCGCGCCACGTCCGCTGGGCCGGGAGTGCCGCTGGCCAAGCTGGTCAACAACGGCAAACGACTCTTCGCGTCGTGGGAATGGGTACAGATCTGGCTCATGGGACCTCGCGCGGGTAAGACCACCAGTGTGTGCGTCCCTCAGATCCTGGAAACCAAGGGCCCTGTGGTGGCGACCTCGAACAAGCGCGACCTCGTGGACATGACGCGGGGCCCCCGGTCGAGGACCGGGGTGGTGTGGGTCCACGACGTCCAAGGCATCATCGGGGAGGAACCCACTTGGTGGTGGAACCCGCTGTCCTTCGTCACTGGCATGGAGCGGGCCGAGATGCTCGCGGACATCTTCGTCACCTCCGCCACGTCCGCCGGATCCACCCAGGACGCCTACTTCGAATCCGACGGCCGACGCCTGCTGTCGATGATGTTCTACGCCGCCGCAGTCGGTGGCCGTCCCATCACGGACGTACACCTCTGGGCCCAAAACCCCGACGACAAGGCACCCCGAGACCTACTGCTCGAGCACAGCCACACGGCAGTGGCCGTCTCCCTGGGCAAGATCCAGCAGCTCACGCCGAAGCAGCGCGACGGGGTCTACGGGACCATGCGCCCCTGGGTCAACGTGCTCTCCTACGACCGAGTCGTCCCCTGGGTGCGCGATACCGGCCAGCTCGGCCGAGCCGAGTTCGACCCCAAACGCTTCGCATCCTCAACCGACACCCTGTACCTGATCTCTAAAGAGGGCGCAGGGTCCACCCGTGCCATCGCCGGTGCCCTGGCCGTGGCGGTGCTAACCGAGGCCGAAGAGATTGCCGCCCTCCAGCCCGGGGGCCGGCTCTCCCCGCCGATGACGGGAGTGCTCGATGAGGTCGCCAACGTCGTGCGGTGGCGCCAGCTACCGGACGTGTACTCCCACTACGGCTCCCGGGGGATCGTGCTGTCCTCGTTCTTCCAAGGCTGGGACCAAGGCCTGGAGGCCTTCGGGGAGAAGGGCATGAAGAAGCTCTGGTCCGCCGCCAACATTCGGATCGCCGGTTCTGGCCTCTCGGACTCGTCGTTCCTGCCGTTCCTGTCCCAACTCATCGGCGACCACGACGTCATCCGCCGCACCACCTCCACCCAGAAAGGTGGACGCTCGGTGTCCACCGCCATCCAGCGCGAACGCCTCCTGGACGTCAACGACCTCGCCGCCCTACCCCGCGGCAGAGCCGTGCTCTCCACCTCCGGGCTGCCCCCGGGCCTGATCGAGCTCCAGCACTATTCCACCAACCCCTACGGCGATGACGTAGACGCCTCAAAGGACTACTACGAACAGCTCGCCGGTTAGTCAGTAACTAGAGGCGGCCTGCGCAATCCACTTGCTCTGCCGCTGGTGCTGGTGCTGGGCGGAACATGTCAATCAATTGCAATCTTGTCGAGGTGCTCCACCTGCCCAGACATCTCTTTGTCCACGCGAATGTTGAACTGCAATACGACGTGCCGAGTTAAGTCGACCTCAACGTAGTGCTCCTCTAAATTCCCCAGGTCCACGGCGTCGACTTCACCAGATTGTTCTAAGGAGTAAGCCTCAGAGCGGTGAACATGCGCGCTGATGTTCACTTCCGCCCGGCATTCAAGCTGACCAAGCTCCATGGTGTTCTCGAAGGCCTCATACGGATCCCAGCTGGCTGAGTCCACCTCGAGAGCTACCCAGCTGATGTGAGGAGACTCGATCTCCGAGGGAAGTACTAGCCCGTCAATCTCCAAACCCGAGGGATACGGATCAAAATCGGACCCGGCGACCTTAGCGCCAACCAGATGGTTCTCGACGTAGTCTTCGGCCGCATCCATAGCGAGGTCTTTGGCTGCCGGAGCAAAGTATGTCTGGCCTTCCTCCGCGAGACGAACCTCCTCTTCATACTCCGCCAGGAAGTTCTCAACGTCGATGCATACAGCTACTTGGTCCGCTTCATTCAGGGTCACCCGGAGGTCCGGATGCAGAGTGCCTCCAGAAGCGAAATCCTTATGGTTTTTAGTGAGGAGAATGATGCTTCGGCGAGGTTCGGAGACAGCAAGTGAGCGGACCGTCTGCCAAATCACATAGTCGGCGATTCCGGCATCGTCTGTCTTGAACGGCTTTTTTGCCCGCAAGTAGGAATCAATCAGATCTTCGGGATTAATTGGTGGCAGGTCGAGAACTTCGCCAACCGACGTAATTTGCCTTCTTAGACTGTCCTCATATACCCCGCTAGAGAGGGCGGCGTCCCGTCGGCTACGCAGATCCTTCTTGCTCACGCCCGGCGAGGATAGACCAAGGTCAATCAGGACATTGTCAAGGTCAACTGGATTGTCTACCGCGTTAATGATCAGGTTCATATTTTCGCGGTGCCTGCGCTGATAATGCCTAACCATCTCCCGCACGACTACTTCAGGGAAGTACAGGCGAACAACTCTAGAACGCTGAAGATTCACTAGTCGTTTCCATGTACCTCCCCTTAGATGGAGGTCGCCCCAGAAGAGATTTGTATCTACAACAACAGCATCTGCGAGGTGTTCGTCTTCCTCGGCAAGGCTGAATATTCCGGTGGTTTCCACGTCGTCATTATCACCCGAGCTCAACAAATCAGAACCAACCTCGAGGCGCTGGGGTGACCGCCCACTGAGGAGGCACGTCGGTGGATCGGGGTGGGTCGTAGTCCCAGAAGGGGCCGTCGGGGTCGGTGAGTCGGTCCATGATGGGCCAGAGGTAGTCCCGGAACCAGGCGGTGGAGGCCATGGCGTCGCCCCACCGGACTTGTTCCCAGGATTCCCAGAGTGCTTCGAGGACGGTGCCGACTTCCTCGTACCTCCACCACTGGGGGTCCCAGCGGCGGGTGGCGGGGTTGCGCCGATAGTGGGGGAGCAGCCAGCCCTCGACCCAGGCACCGGCATTGGGAAAGCACAGAGGCCGCTCTTTCTCGGCCCCCTGGTGCGTCTCGGTGGCCGGATCGTCAGCGCTGCCGAATTCCACGATCATCGGCTCACTCCTGTCTCTTGGCTGCGACCGGCGGTCGGTGCGGTGGAGACTGGCCGCTTTGTGGTCTTGGCCGGGTTGGTTGCGATGCGTTCAGCGGTCGAGCGGGGGAAGAAGTCGGCTTGCTGGGATCGCACGTTTGCCAGTTCAGGGGTGTTGGCGTGGCGCTCGATTTGAGCCAGTTGGGCGTCTGTGACTCGCTGGTATTGATTCGACAGCCTTCCCCCGGTCTGTTCCTCAGCCTGGGCATGTACCTGGTCCTGTTGTGCTTCGGATCCATATCGGTCAGCCAGGGCTAGGTGGACGTCTTCGTCCACAGCCTTGGCGTCGGCGCCCTTCGCGGCTGCTTGACTGGCGACCTGATCGGCCTCGCTGGGCTGTGCGCTGGCATCCAGCTGAGAGTCGGTACCCAGCTGCTCATCTCGGTCGCTCTCTCGTTCCAGTGTGGCCGTGGGGGCCAGCGCCTGGTCGGCCTCAGCGTCCAAACGCTGTCGGGCGAAGTAGTCGTCCAACGCATCACGCAGGGCCGCGTGCCGGTCGACCAAGGACGTGGGGTGGTCCTTGTTCATCAGCTCCAGATTGATCCCGTAGTCGTTGCGCAGCACGTCGGCGGCGTGCATCCATGCCCCGCGAGCCTCCGGGTGGGCACCGGCCAGGTGCGCGGCCACGGTGACGCGGTCGGCGATGGATTCAGAGCCGGCGGTGCGCCAGAACTCCGGGTTGTACATCTCCCGATTCACCATCGCGGCGACGTTGGCCTCGGCCCGGGTCTGTTGGTCGGCCTGTGCGGTCCTCTCGGCGGCCTGCATCTGTTCACGGCGAGCTTGGGCTTCACGGAGTTGCATCCTGGAGCCCATCGCCACGCGCAGCATGTTGCCGAACTGCGCGGCCATCTCGGATTCTTCCTCGTTCTCTGCCATGTCCCTCTCCTATCGATCCATTCCGGTATCCGGTCGGGGCCGGGTGAACTGTTGGCCGCCCATCCGGGCGCGGGTCTGGCTGGGTGCGAGGGTGTACTGGGCCGTGATCACGTCCACGGTGCGCATCAGCGCAGCGGTGCGGCTCGCCAACTGCGGACGGTGCGTGGCCAAGGATTGAGTGGTCATCGCCCGGGAGAGCCGATTGGCCTGGGCCAACACCGCAAGCCACCCACGGGCACTGTCCTTGGCCGCGAATCGAGCTCCCAAGCGCACCGCGTGGGTCACGTTGCCCCGCCCTTGGGCAGCACGGGCGTACTGCTCCGAGAGCTGGGAGAACGCACCCGGCTTGCCTCGCTCGACGTGCATGGACAAGCGGGCGTAGATCGTGGACAGGTCGTCCGGGCCGGTGCCGGTCTTTCCGCTGAACAACTTCTCCACCGATGCCGGGTCAAAGGACCCGACCTGCACCGAAGACCAGTCGCGCTTCGCACTGTTGTGCATCGAGGCCAGCAGGGTCTCGGCCGATTCCCTTCCGGCGCCTTCGAAGCGGCGTAGAACGTTGGGCCACCCTAGGGTGGCATCCAGTTTCGATGGGGAGTACCAGACCGATTCCTGTGCCTCGCCGAGGGCCACCTTGTACCCGCGGATCTGGGTGGTGGATCCTTTGGCAAACGACGGTGCCACCCGCACGTTCAACTCACCCAATCGTTCGATGTACTGGGACGGAGTGGCGGCTGTCGCCAGCGCGGTGCGCATCCGTCGGCGCAGCTCCGGACGAGGAGCCTGGGGGTAGCCCTCGGCGGACGCACGAGCGACCTCGGCGGGCTTATCCCCGGACAAGCCACGGGCCACCTGACGGGACTCCAACACCGCCAGCCCGTGCTCCGCTTCCAGCTCCCCGCAGACCTTCTGCGCGCGGTAGTAGTCGTTGTGAATATTGGCCTTGGTTCCGTCTTCCCGGACCAACTGCACGGCAATGTGAATGTGATCGTTGCCGGCTTTCGACACTCCGTGGTGCACGGCCACCCAACGGGAGGACTGCGCCCCATCCGGGTCGATGAACCCCATCCGCTCCACGAAGCCCTGGGCGATGATTCCCCACTCCTCTTTGGACACCTCCCGCTCGCCTTTGGCTAGGGATAAGGAGCAGTGCCAGACATGGCCGTCCTTCTCGGCGACCTTGACCTTGCGCTGGGACGCTTCGTCCCACGCGAAGACGGGGGCCTTCACCTCGGTGCCATGCGTACGCCGGGGGCCGTCCAGGATCGCACCGATGCGTTGCCCGTCCTCGACGGAAAGCTCCTGTCCGGGTTCGAACTCAATCAATACCCGGTCGTCGCCGGAGATCACCATTGGTGTGGTGTGCTCGTTGGACCGACCCGGGCCGGCGAGGTAGCTCATCAGCCCGATCATCTGCCCGCCGCGGACCACGTTCGGCATCATGGCGTGCCCCTATCCAACGCCAGGGTCTCGATCGTGACATCAACGTCACGCAGCACCCCGCGCAACTCATCCAACGACCCGCGCACGTCTCCGTGCAGTTCCCCGTCGGTGTTCAGCCCACGGGCAATCTGGTTCAGGTTGTTCCCGACACGGGCGAGCTGCCCGGTCACCACGTTCAAGGCCGTCAGGAGCCGACGACGGCCCGTCACCGTCTCGCCAGCGGACTCGGCCAGGGCGGACTCCTTCAACAGCCGCGGCACCGACACCCCCTGCTCGGCTGCGGCCAACGACAGCATGGCATCCTCGGAGGCCGAGAGCCTCACCACCCGGCGAGCCGGACGACCACCAGCCACGTTGGCCTGACGCTTCCGCTCAGCCACCACGACCACCCCCGACCTGACTCCCGTTCTTCTACGACTCCGCCCAGTGCAACGCCGCTCACTCGTGAGTGTCCCATCCGACCAAGCGTCAGCGCAAGGGCACAAGCAGTTTAGGGCACCTAACCTTATAGCTTGCTCCAGTTCCGCCGGTCCCGTTGGCGCGGGCGTCGATGCGGGCTGCCGCCCGCAGTTGATGGACGGGAACGGAGCGTTCCATTCGGCCTTGGAGGGTACTGGTCCGCCAGAACCGGTCAAGCATCCGGACCGGCTTTCGCGGCATATCCTCACTCGCTCGTTCCTCGCTCCCTCCGGTATTCCACGTCCGACCCTCCCGTGCTTGACCGAACCTGACGGCCCGAGTATTTCGGTCTTCGCCGAAAGGAACGGCAGCCAGAGCAAAGCGACAGGAGAGTTCTCCATGTACCTCACCACTCGCGGTTTCCAGACCGCCCTAGAAGACTTCCTCGGCGACGACGCCGGCGACCAGGTCCTCACCTACGCCCGGACCCATCGAGCCGCCGAACACCTCCAGGGCTACCCCGAGCTGCTCACCCTCGAGGAGGTCGCCCACCTCCTCGACACGGACACCCACGAGGTTCTCCAGGTCACCGGTGACGACGCACTGCCGGCCATCGAGATCGGTGCCACCATCCGCCGCTACCGACGAGAAGATGTCCACAACTACCTGCACCACCTCAGCGAGAAACCCGCACCCGGCCTAGGGTGAAAACCATGACCGAGAACATCACCGAATCCTTCATCGACCAGGCCCGCAAACTCAACGACCAGCGCCTCACCGCAGTCCAGGACATCGCCGCCGCCGTTCAAGCCCGCGTCGACGCTGAGCAGGCCCTCAAGGACGCGCAGGCGGCCGAACGCAAAGCTTTCAAAGATGCCGAACGTAAAGGCTGGACCAAGGCCGAGCTGGACAAGCTCCGCCCGGCCAAACGCCGTCGCACCACCACCAAGGACACTGCCGGCACCAACGCCAATACCGCGGCCGCAGACCACTCACCCGACCACCGCCAGTCCACTGACTGACACCACCACCCACAGGGGGAACACCATGGAATCCGTCATCACCGAGAAACTCTCCGAACTGCTCAGCAGCGCACCCGAATCACCCGTCGTCGTGGACATGCATCTGCACCGTGAACCGGTCACCGTCGTCTTCGAGCCGCAGGACTGAACCATGGCCGACGACAAGCCCACCATGCGCATCACCACCCCGACCGATCTGGCCGGAGCCGTCCCCCACATGGTCGGCTACCAACCAGGCAACAACCAGATCGCCATCCTCGGCTTCCACGGACCCGACTACATCGGCGCCGCCGTCCACACCTGGACCGCCACCCTCGGCGACGGACCAGCCCACGCCGCCGAAGTCACCGACCACATCACCCGCGCGTTCGGCGACCGCGCCAACTCCTACCTGGCCATCGGCTACGGACCAGAGGGCCCCGACCGCGCACTCCTGTTCCAGGACGCCTTCACCCAGCAGACCGAGACACGGGCCCAGGCCTGGGCCGTGGACAACGACCGCCTCCGAGTCTTCACCCCTGGCCGCGGGTGGAGCCCCGAAGCCGACCTGGAGGACACGGCCGGCACCGAGTACTCCATGGTCACCGGCGCCCAACCGGTCGCCACCCGCGAGGAACTCGCCCGGCACTACGAACCGGTCTCCGAAGATCAACAAGCGCACCTGGATCCGGAGACCGCCCAACGGTTCGCCACCATGGCGCCCACCGCCCAATACGAATGGGCCTCCCGCGCCCTCACCGAAGGAGCCGAGTCCAAGACCGGCCTGAGCGACGAACACGTCGCCGTCATCGCCCATGCCGTTGCCACCAGTGTGCACATCCGCGACAACCTCCTGGCCGACGTGATCGGCGACAGCATCAAGGCCGATCGCCTCGTCGACGTCTTCCGGCGTTGCGATGACGCACGTCGACCCGGCATGGCCGACCTCGCCGGCGCCGCCCAGTTCATCACCCGCGGCAGCACCGTCGCCATCGAAGCCATCACCCGCCACACCACCGGGGAGCTCGGCCGCATGGCCGACCAAGCCGCCTCCCTCGGCCTCGACCCGCAACCACTGATCGACTCCATCGCCCGCGACGAACTACGCCAGCGCCTCACCGCGGCAGACCGTCAGCACTACCGCAGCCACGTCGCAAGCCATTCCCCGCTCCTACCCAACCCTGACCCCAGAGCGCCTACCCGGCCAGCGCCCGACACTGGTCAGCAGACCAGAGCACACCCCTGGGCCGGGATGGACCGCTAAGACGGAATCAACCTCACCGGCGGTGGCCGCCCCGACATGTCCTCTTGGGGTGGCCGCCGCCGCCACGAGAACCCTCCCTGCGCAATACTCCCTGGACTATGGATCCGGACCTTGGACAGGGGCGTAGAGCATCCCCGCGGACTAGGAATGTGGATACTCAGCGACCTAGTGTCCTGCGCCGTTAATTCGGTTCAATAGTCGTCCGAGGGATTCGAGGATCTGGTCTGCGGTCTTGGTCCATATGAAGGGCTTGGGGTTCTCATTCCAGGCCTTGACCCAGTCGCGCAGGTCCTTCTCCAGGGCCTGGACGCTTCGGTGGTCGCTGCGTTGGAGGAGATCTCGGGTGACTTCGGCGAAGAGCCGCTCGACCTGGTTGATCCAGGATGAATACGTGGGCGTGAAGTGCATGTGGAACCGGGGATGGTTGGCCAGCCAGGTCTTCACCGTGGGGTGCTTGTGTGTGCCGTAGTTATCGCAGACCACGTGCACGTCCAGGTCCTCGGGTACTTCTCTGTCGATCTTGGTCAGGAACTTGCGGAACTCCGTGGCCCGGTGGCGGCGGTGGGTGGAGGCGATCACGGTGCCGTCGGCGACGTTCATCGCCGCGAACAGGCTGGTGGTGCCGTGCCGGAAGTAGTCATGGGTGCGTTTCTCCGGCATCCCGGGCATCATCGGGAACGCCGGCTGGGAGCGGGAGAGGGCCTGGACCTGGGACTTCTCATCCACGCTGAGCACCACCGCGGATTCGGGCGGGTTCAGGTAGAGCCCGATGATGTCGTAGACCTTGTCCACGAAGAACGGGTCGTTGGAGAGCTTGAACCCGTCCTCGAGGTGGGGCTTCAGGCCGAAGGCCTTCCAGATTCGCCCGATCGTCGAGGCACTCAGCCCGGACTTCTCGGCCATCTTCGATCGCGACCAATGCGTCGCGTACTCCGGGGTGGACTCCAGGGTCGCGACCACCACGTCCTCGACCTGTCCGGCAGTGACAGTGGCCGGACGGCCAGGCCGATCCTCATCGGCCAAGCCGTCCAAGCGGTGCTCCAGGAACCGGGCCCGCCACTTGCCCACCGTATGGCGCGTGACGCCCAGTCGGTCGGCGACCACGGTGTTGGATCCGCCGTCTGCGCACTCCAACACGATCCTGGACCGCTGCGCCAGTGCCTGCGAGGACTTCCTGTGCCTGGTCCAACGCAGAAGCTGTTCACGCTCCTCATCACTGAGAAGCAGCTCGGCCTTCGGACGTCCGGTACGTGCCATACCCCAATTCTATGACTTAGATCACGAATTAACGGCGCAGGACACTAGTGCAACATTGACTACCTGTGAGTCTGCCCTCAATAGCCCGCTCAGGACCCAGCCAACTTGATCACCCCAGGCGTGTCAGTAATACTCAAGTTTCGGGCTTGAAGCAGCGGATACGATTCCGCATTGCTTACGGGAGAACCACTATTCACCTCCCGGTGAATGATGCTCTCGGGTCGAGGAAAGAAAACAGCGACGGGAGACCCTTGGCACAGAAGGTGGAAGTAGTTTTGGTAGACGATCTGGACGGTAGCCCAGCGGATGAAACCGTTCAGTTCTCCTTGGACGGACGCCATTACGAAATCGATTTATCGGCGCAGCACGCCAAGGAACTCCGCGCAACCCTCAAGACACACATCCGCAAGGCCCGCGCGGTCGCGCCACCGGCCCCCGCCAACGAGGCGGCACGGATCCGTGAATGGGCCGCCGAAAACGGCTACGAAGTATCCCGCCGCGGACGGCTGCACCGAGACGTGGTGGAGGCATACCGCAACGCCAAGAAGTAACCAGCCCAGCGGTCGGCCCTGAAGCACCCGGAATCTGATTCGGGTTTCAGTAGGAATCGCCGCGCCAAAGCCGGCTGGCCGGCACCCACAACTCATTCGAATCGCGCGTCCAGTGGCACGCCGGTTCAGCACTGAATCCACATCGTCGCCGCACATCAACCGTGTCGCAGGAGGATCCCCTAACGGACACACCCGAGCCCATGGTCGGAGACGCCACCAAGCGATCACAGAAGACCGCCATTTAGCGATTAAATCCACACCGGAGGTCGGTCTCGCCTCATCAAGATGATGCCTATGAGACGCCTGCTGTGGCCACGCTCGTGTTGCCGATCGGCACGTCGAAGCGATGGCGAGCGACGACGATGTCGTCTCTTGGACGAGACGGGTGAGTATTCGGACCTCTGGGAGCCACTGAATATTGTGGTTCAGAGCCACCACTATGGCCGTTGAGA
>NZ_JBHLWH010000020.1:0-6735 GCF_042433045.1 Citricoccus parietis
CTCGAACTCAGCGCCTGACAACAACAACGAAGGATCAGACCGTTACACCACTTCCAGGGACTTGACCTGGCGCGTGCGGCAGTGTGGGAATGATGACCAGTGGCGCTAGGACCTCGGAGGGACATCAACGGAGCTGTTCGTTTACCCTCAACAGGTAGTAAAGGTCATGGCGTCGAGCTGTTTCTTTCCGGTCCATGGCTGCCGCTGCCGCCTTACCTGTTGCCCCTAATCCTGCCGAAGCTACAGCTGCAGTGTTCGCAATGACGTCGGACAGATCGGTGGTGGCGCCGATTCCGGCGCAGAACACCGCACCTACCGCACCTACAACGAGGTCCTTCGGGTCTTGGAGGATGTTCCGCGCAGCCTCCCTTAATAGGCCAGTTCCGCTGAGATCTTTCCGCAGTTCCCGGAGACTGGGGTAAACCTCATCACGGTAGAGCTCATTTACCTCAACTTGGAGAGCGGCGTCGAGTGGCCCCGAGGCCAGCTTCGCTGATAACTGCGCAGTGCTGCGTCGATAACGTGACAGTGAGTCGCGGAGATCCTCGCGCGTTTCTAGTACCTGCTCGATATTTGAGTCCGGGAACGCGGGCAACCGCTCGATAAGGCCAGTTCCTGTCGCGATCTTTTTCGCGCGGCTTTCAGTCAAGGGATTCATCGTGGCCACCTCTTCTTTGACCATCAAATCAACAATGCGAGCGGTTGGATGGTCGAACATAAGGTGCGAAGACGGATCCTCGATCAGTCCAGAAAGGCTCTGTTTGTACTTCTCGACGTCCAGGGAGCCATCATCACCCAAAGGCAACGCTTCAGTCGGCAATTCGAGCAGGCCGGATTCCGCCGCCACGGTGAGATCGGAGGCACCGAACTTCACCCACATGTCTTCTGCCCGGGAGGCAACGTCCTGAGCCATTCGCGCCGCAGGTTTTTCAATCGAACGTCGTAGATGTTGAATAGCATCTCGATGTTGAGCGGGAAATGCTCGGCGTTGCTGTCGCGGTATCTTCCGCATTGCTTCCCACTGAGTCATAAGGCGGCGAAATTGTGCGAGGTCCTCCTCAGACACCCCTAGTTGGCATAGGTGTTCATCGGTGAACTGACTCAACATCTGCATCGGCAGAGCCCCACCTACCTCAGACGCGGCCACTGCCATCCCAGCGGTCATCACCGCAATGGGCGACATTAGTCTTACTCGATCGGCATACAGGAGAGCCGACCGCACAAGTCGTACGTCCTCCCGGAGGGAACCTTCTTGGCCGCCGTCGTTAAGGGGGCTGGTGACAACGATGATCTCCAAGTCGCTGCCGCTCGTCAGCAGGAGGGCTGATTTTGCGCGTCGATTCCTGCTCTGCCTGCTGGGCCGTCTCGACGCCTTGCCCATCTTGAGCCCGTCCTTCCTTGATCCATAGCTCTAGTTTGCGGTCCGGCCTTTTCCATCGTCCTCGGCCACCTGCTGGCGCTCTGTATCTGCCGTGATCAGATCAAGGCGAGTTAATGGGACTGCGCCAGGTCACGAAGGTTCTTCAATAGTCTTCAAGTTGGCGTCCTGGAATGCGTCGTATGTGGAGAAATCGGACCAGTACTTTTCTTCGTCGATGTCTGCCAAGGTGTGCAGAAAATCGCTCGAGCGGCGCAACGCCGCCCCTAACTGATCATCGCTGACGAGTTCCTGCAGCAGGCGAATTCTTAGCACCCATCGGCCCGTTCTACTCATCACGTAGTAGAGGGAGACTTCGGCCTGGTTGAAGTCATCATGCTTTGTTAAGGCATGGGCTTGAGTATTCCGGATGTCTCTCAAACTCTTAATCCAGCCCTCCGATGACGGACCTAGCAGCCCTGGAGCGACCTCGGAGACCCTGCCCACGATGTGCTCTATGCGTTCCGCGAAGGTCAGTTCCTCCACGTGCCCTACGGCTTGAGCAAAGGCAGCTTCAACGTCTTTCACATACTCGGGCGATGGATCAAGAGCCTCGACTCCGGCCTTCTTTGCGGCCTTCTTGGCCCTCTTGAGCTCAGCCTTCGGCACCTCTTGAAGTCCGCGGCGCACTTCGTCTGGGTGCAATCTCCGATGCGTGCCCTCCAGCGCTGAGGCGACCACAAAGGCCTCCACCTGTAGCGCCAGGTCACCTGGAAACACCATGAACGGGATAGGGCCAAGCTGGTCCGATCGGTTTAACCACTGGCCCACGATGTCCAAGGTGAGGCTATCTAGACTCAACAACGGTTCGGAGACATGCTTGACGGGTCCGCCGTCATCAATCCGCGCCAGCTCGCACCAGCCGACATCCTCGATGCATACCTGGAGTTCCGTAACCTTATTGATCTTATCGGTCCAAAGGTGGAACAGCGTCGTGAAGACCTGAGGGAACCCGCCCTTAAAATCGTCAATCGAATGTGGGGCGGACGGCCTCCACTCCAGGCCATCGACATGGTTGTCCTCAACCCACGCGCTCAGTGCCCCTGCGGCAGTGATCACTGAACCCTGCTCTGCCCATCCTGTGGGCGGGAAACTAAAGCGCAGGCGGACGGCCGTTGCCTCGACACTTGAGTCCTCAACGTGAGCGCCCCAAAGGATGGAGTGGGCAGAGTAAACTGGCTTCATGCCTAGCGTCGTGCCGACCCGCATGTTGGCTGAAAAAACCGTGAATGGTTGGCCCTCACGCAAACCCCATAGTGTCCGAGAGGACCAGTCGGCTGCCGCATGCTGAGGGTCCGCACTGAGCGCCAGGGCCCCATTGTCTGTTGGCAAAGGGATCACCTGCCGGAGGCTTTCGAACGCCTTCTCGGGATAAAGACGAAAAGCGCCCTCTCCTTCTTCAAGAGTTGCCGGTGACTCAGGGGTCGAACCGACACGTCCAAGCAACACTTGTCGCGGCTCGGTCATGCTGATCACCTTGATCCTTCCCCGCGTCGCAACGCGGCGTACAACGTTTGGCGAGAGAATGTCCTCTGGGGGCCGCAACCTCGGTCTTCGGCAGCCCCAGGTCAATCATGGACTGAGCCTGCTCCACAACGTGGTCAGTGAGCCTGGGTGTCGGCTTCATCAGTCGACGGCACTGTTGTCACAAGTGCTCTTCACTGATCGCCAGACGAGGTGGATACTGGGCCGCAGGGGATCCGCTTGCGGCACGCGCCAGCGGATCGGGTGAATGTGCCGGTGGGGGTGTGTCGGCCCGAGACGTCACGGACTCGCCGGTAGCGCTCGTAGATCACCTCTGAGCCAAACATCCTGGCCTCGACCAGCTGGAGCGGGACAGCGTCGGCGACCGGCGCCAGTAACGGTGTGCCGCCGCCGACGATGATCGGACAGCGGAGCATGCGCAGCTCTTCGACGAGACCGAGCTCGATCGCCTGTGCGGCCAGGCCCGCGCCGCCGATCTCCATATCCTTGCCGGTTGCGTCGAGTGCCGCGGAGCTCGAACGCGAGCTCGAAACCCTGGTCGAGGTGCTGCGCGCCGATGGTGGGCAGTAGAATCCGATGCTCCCGGGCTGTGGGACGAGGGTTACCGGTCGCGTACAGCTTCGGCGGGGTCGTCCAGCAGCTCGCCGTCGACGATCAGGGGATCGCTGGCATGCGCCGCTTCTGGGCGGTGTCCTGGTTTGGTCAGCTCAAGGCTCGCGAGATGCTTCTGCAGTTTCTTCGCCATGGGGAGGAAAGTGCCAAGCGTGAGCCCCCCTGAGAGTACCGCTCCGACGACGGGGATGGCCTTGGCTACTCCACTCGCAAAGATCCTGGTCGTCATTCGAACTCCGAGGTAGCCAGCGACCTTCTTGACGACGGGGTAGATCACGCCCTTGGTGAGTGCTTGCTGCGGTAGTTTCTTCGCCACTTGGGTGGCGATCATGGCTGCTGCTTTCGTAACTCCACCTTGGGCGATCTGGACGCCGAGCATGACGCCGAGGAAGAGCGTGAGGATGCCCTCGGTGGCTTCGTCCATCTCATCGTCGTCTCCGTTGAAGAGATCAGGCCAGCTATAGATGTACGCCAGCTTCTGAGAGACCCGTAGCATGTGGCCGAGATACTGGGCGACGTCGGCGGGTACCGTGCCGATCATGGCGAATCCGCCGGGAACCCCCGCAAGGGCTGACAGACCGGTGACCTTGCTGGTCTCGTGGCGGATCGAAGTATTGGCGGCTTCGGTGATGATCTTGAGCGGTATGCCCGCCGCAGCAGGGCTGTCGGCGATCGCCCGCTCGAGTTGATCCTCTGTGCAGTGGCGCTTCAACGCCGTTCGCAGATAGGCAGCCCGATCGATCCGTACGCCCGGCAACTTTGCCGCAGCGTTCAGTGCCTGGGAGAACGTCGACCCAGCGGTCGCGATCGTGTCGCTGTCATCCATGGGCTGAGAATACCCGGTGCTCCTCACGCGCCATGGCGGCGGCGGCGTGGATCTACGCCGTGGTTGCTCCCCACGTCGATCCGATGGTGCAGTTATCAAAGGCTGGGGACGGACAGCGGCCTACACGGAGTCAGGCGGACGCCAGACGCTCATCCCGCGCGGCATGAACGCGTCCAGGTCACTTTCGCTGATCGGCTCGGGCTCGAAGCGGGCCAGGTTCTCCGGGTCCAGCAGTGGATCGCGGATTCACGCGCGTCGCCGTTGTCGCCTCTGCGGAGCACCGTCACGGCATTGCGAACGCAATCCCGATCCTGCGTCGTTGGCGAGAGGCAACGATTAGGGTAGCAATATGGGGCACAAAGAGCCGATGTCGATCGCAGACGCGCTGCTGCAGATCCTGGACCGAAAGCTGATACTTCCGGCGATTCAGCGGGAGTACGTTTGGAAACCCTCTCAAATCATCCGTTTGTTCGACTCGATCATGCGTGGTTACCCCGTCGGGAACTTTCTCTCGTGGAAGGTGCTTCCCGAGACGATCAGCAAATTCAAGTTCTATGGATTCATGAAGGACTACAGCGCCTTCGACAATCGTCACAACCCCGTCATCGACATCCCCACCGACCGTGAAGTAGTCGCCATTCTTGATGGTCAGCAGCGGCTGACCTCCCTCAACCTCGGGCTTCGTGGCACCTACGCCTACAAGAACCATGGCGGCTGGGCGAACAAGCCGTGGTCTTACCCGGAACGCCGTCTGCATCTGAATCTGGCGGGTGAGGCCCCGGAAAATGAACTCGGCCTCAAGTACCACTTTCAGTTCTTGACCAAGAACGACATCGATTCGTCTGCGGATGACGAGACCAGGAAATGGTTACCGGTGTCAGACGTCTTCGATGCGCCGGAACCTGCCGCAATGATGAAGATCATGGCGAGATACGGAGAGGGGAACAATGAGCGGTCCCTCGATCTCGTTGGGAAGCTCTGGGAACAGGTTCACAAGACTGCCAGCCTCCACTTCTACGAAGAAGACGATCAAGACATCGAAAGGGTGCTCGACATCTTCGTCAGAGTGAATTCCGGGGGCACCGTCCTGTCGTACAGCGACCTGCTTCTTTCTATCGCTACTGCGCAGTGGGAAGGCGATGCTCGTGCCGCTGTTCACGGGCTGGTGGACTCCCTGAATCAGACGGGGAACGGATTCAACTTCTCCAGGGACACGATTCTGAAGTCGGGCTTGGTACTTGCAGACGTCGGTGACATCGGGTTCAAGGTCAAGAACTTCACCACGGCGAATATGGCCAAGCTCGAGGACGGCTGGGACGCCATGAGTACGTCTCTCCAGGTTGCGGTCGGACTTCTGAGCGACTTCGGCTTGTCGGGTGGGTCGCTTACCGCAGACAGTGTGCTGATTCCGGTCGCCTACTACGTCCACCACCGCAAGCTCGACCACTCCTACCGGGAATCGCCGAAGACCCGCGAGGACCGTGATGCCCTCCGGTCATGGGTGCTGCGATCCCTGATCGTTCGAGGCGTCTGGGGTTCAGGCCTGGATACCCTGCTCCGCGACCTACGGGAGGTCATCAAAGCCCAGGGGAACACTGCATTCCCGGTTGCTGCGATCGAGCGGGCGATGTCCCGCCGCGGCAAGCCGCTTGCAGTCACTGACGCCCTGGTCGAGGACATTTTAAGCCTGGAATATGGCAAAGCGCGCACCTTCGCCGTGCTCGCAGCACTGTTCCCACACGTCGACACACGAAACCAGTTCCATGTCGACCACGTCTTCCCGGCTACGCAACTCGACAGGAAGAGGCTGCGCCAACAAAAGAACGCAGATGGCACACCAAGGTTCAGCGCCGACGAGATCAACGACCTCCTCGCCCTGAGAGACCGCCTGCCGAACTTGGAACTCCTTCCCGGTCTCGAGAACATCGGCAAGTCGGACAAGACCCCGGACAGGTGGCTGGCAGCGGAGTTCCCGTCTGAGGATGACCGCAGTGCATTCCTCGCGCGGAACGCACTGCCCCCATCACTTCCCCACTCGGTCGATGAGTTCAAGGACTTTTTCGATCAGCGCCGTGCGAACCTGACCGCTCGCATCTATGACAAGCTCAGGACTCAAACTTCTGCGTCGACAGAGACCGCCGCGAAAGCTCCACTCGTTGATCTTGACGAGGAACTCGCGGAAGGCGACGACTCCGACTGAGGAAGATGCACCGGCGGGCTGCGTTGGGCTCCTCAGCAAAATGCGGGGCTGAGGCCTGATCGGCCCAGACGCTGACGCGGCCGCTTCCCCGTGCTCCGTCCGACCTACACAGCGACCTCCCACCCCGTTGAATATTCGGAGTACTGAGGTCCACTCGTATTGGGGTTGGGAGCCGGTGGCCGGTTGACGCATTTG